>NZ_JBIDBG010000002.1:0-150739 GCF_043202855.1 Micromonospora sp. NPDC048063
AGGAGAAGCTGGACGGGCGGCCGGTGATGGCCGACGGCGGCTACCGCGGCAACCCCGAGGTGATCATGCCGTACCGCAAGCCCGCCGACGGCACCGATCTGCCGGACTGGAAGGAAGCCCTCAACGCCGAACACCGCACCGTCCGAGCGGGGGTCGAACACGCCCTGGCCAGGATGAAGTGCTTCAAGATCCTGCGCGACTACCGTCGCGCCGCCCACACATTGGCCGACGCCGCTTCCGGCATCGCCAACCTCCACAACATCATCCTCGCCGGCTGACCGCCGACCCCGTCCCAGGCAACGCCTTCACCCGGTTACGAGACGTCCCTTAGGGCAACAAGCTGGACCAGTTGAAGCATCGCGGAGCCGCCCGGACGGAGCTTCGGAGACGAGGTCATCACGCAATGCTCCCGCTCGGATTCAATCGACACCAGTACCCGCGACATCCGGGGCCGTGGGCTCGCTTAAAGAACCTGAGACCTCTCGCTCGCAAGGCAACCAACAGGGCATTTCGACCTGCTGGCCGTCGTGCCGCAACCAGGTGATCGTGTGCGCCGGTGTCCATGCTCGTGCGTCGGTGTCCGTCCTGATCGTCACTCACGCTCCCTCCGGTGTTCGAGAAGGTGCTCCAAGTCGTCGACTTCGCCGTCGCCTGGTCGCGGAAGGATGTTCTTGGGAGACCCGTCAGCGCGGAACGCCTTCTCAACCAGGGGCTTCGCGCAGCCATCCGAGTAATGCGACTTGTGGCTCCCTGCACGACGCTGCATGATCCAAAAGACGATGCCCCAGCCCACGAAGACGATCAGTCCTACCACGATCAACCACTGCACCCATCCCACCCCTGGACTCCCTTCGCGCTGCCGCCGACCCATACACCCGCCACAGGGTAGATCAGGCGGTAGTCAATCCGTCACACAGAGACGCTAGTCTATTTCTATGGATCTGGCGCTTCGCTCGTCGCGGGCAGCTGAGTCCCTGACCAAGTGGCTCGCGCCCCTCTCCTTCACTGACTGGTCAGCACCACGGGTCACCACGGCACTGACGCAAGGCGTTGTGGATTGGGGCGTCGCACACGGTTGGCGCGTTCGGCGGGAAGTCCCGAGCATCGCAGGCCTGCCCGGTGCCCATCCAGACCGGCCCGGCTACCTCGACGTGGTCTGTGAGCGCCTGGGAGCGCCACCGATCGCCGTCGAGATCGACAGGACCGACAAGCAATGGTCGTCACGCAAACTGCTCTGCGAAGCCGACGCGGGAGCTGTCGCAGTCTGGGTTCGCTGGGGTAGCCCTCGGACCTGGATCGTGCCGCATCCGGTCGCCCTGGTCGACATACCCACCATCCGCCGCCGCGTCGCCGGCCGTGTCCTCTACTCCCGCGCGGAGGCACACATGGCCGTTGCTGCGACAGCGCCAACACCGCCGCCCCGCTGCCGCGCCACCACGCGCAAGGGCGCTCCCTGCCCCATCGACCCACGCCCTTCCGGCCTCTGCCATGTGCACGACCCGGCGGTCCAGTGCGGCGCGAGAAAGAAGAACGGCCAGCGTTGCGGCAATGCCACCGGCGGCGCTCGCTGCGCCGCCCACCAGAACAGCCCCATGTACGACGACGCACCTACCCTGCTTTAGCCGGCGGCAGCAGCCCCGAGCGGTGTTGCCATCCCGTCTGCCGTCGACCCGCCCTCCTGGGGAGCGGGCCGCCGCCCGGTCCGCCACGTCAAGACGGCCTTGACGCACGGTCGGACGCTGGCGGGTCGGGCGGTGGTCTGCTCGGCTTGCCCGGGTCGTCGGCTGGCGGGATGGCCCGCGCAACCACCCACGGACCGCAACCCGCCGACGGGGTCTTCAACCATCTCGGAGCCCGAGCGCCCCCGCCGGAGGCGTAGTAACCGCAACCCCGCCACCGGACGCCAGCTTGCCGACGCGGCCGGCGTGCGCTCCCCTACGCCGCGCGGGCTCATGGCCGCGCGGCCCGGCCGGCTGCCGGCTCACCATCCGGTCAACGCTCCCTGTCGTTCTGCGGCGGCCCCTTGGGCTTCCCGCTTCCGCGCCAGCCGCCGGGCGTGTTGCGTGGCCGGAGTCGGAGCGCCAGCGTAGCGACGGACGCGCGCCCAGGCGGCGGCGCGTGCGGCCCGTTCAGGGCCGCCTTGAAGACGTACAGAAAGTTTGAACCACTTCGCCGGCAGCCGGCCGCCAGCTCTGGCTACTGGGACCGGCCGAACTCGGCGTAGTGCGGCTGGTCATCGTCGAGTGCGTCGAGTGCAGCTCGTACCCGGCGTGCCATGGACGGTCGGAGAAGCGGCACCGCGTCGTCGTAGGCCAGGAACCGTAGACCTTTTAGTTCGTCGTCGGTCGGCTTGAGGGCAGCGGCCTGGTCCTCGTCGAGCTGCCCGCCGTCGAAGATGAACATGATGCCGTCGGGCCAGACTCCGTGAGCCGGAATCCAGTCGACGACCAGTAGTCGGTTGACCGGGAGGTCGAGGCCGATCTCTTCGCGGATCTCCCGGCGACACGCGGCCAGTGGCGATTCGTCGGCGTCGGCCACGCCTCCTGGGATGTCGAGGAACGGCTTGTATCCGGGCACTACGAACAGCACCCTGCCGGCGGGATCACGGATCAGGGCGCCGCCGGCCACCCGCTTGCGGGGCAGCCGCCCAGCGATGCCTGGGTTGAACTCTCGTTCCGGCTCGCCTTCAGCGAGGAGGTCCTCGGCCAACGTCACGGCCTTACCGTACTGAACTCCGAGCAGGGTCATGTCATGCACCTCAGCTGGCCAGGAGCAGATCAGCGCGCTGCTGGAAGTTCCTGACGGCGGCTTGCCGCTCGTGTGGTGCGAGCTGCTGTCGAAGCTGTTTCAGGTGCTCTCGGGATCGATGAGACGTCTGTCCGGCGGCCGATTCGACTGCCGTTGTGGCGAAGGCTGTTGACTGTTCGATGTCTCCGTCAAGGAGTGCCACGCGAGCCAGTTGGACGGCACCGTAGACGCGGCGGCGGGCTTGGTCCTTCGTGTTGTCCCAGACCAATTGCAGCATGGGCCGCGCTTCCTTGGCCTTGCCCAGCTCGACCCAGCACGTCCCCGCGTGACTGGCGAACAGGACCTCACTCCAGTGCCTGCTCCATTCGGGGCCTTCCTCTGGAACGACATGGTTGAAGCTCTGCTCTGCGCGAAGCAGCGCCGCGGTGCAGCCCGCTTCGTCGCCTTGGGCGGCAAAGGATCGTGCTTCGAAGATGCATGCTTCGGTGACTGCCACCGGCATGCCGGCCCGGATGCTTGTGTCGCGGGCTACCTGGGCGAGTCGGAGTGCCTGGTCGGGTCGGCGAAGGTACAGGGCCTGGTCGGCCATGCTGGTCAGAACGTAGGCCGCGTAAGCCTGGTCGCCGGCGGCCTCCGCGAAACGCAGTGCCTGAATGAAGTATCGCTGCGCCAAAGAATGCCGTGACGTGTCGTAGGCCATCCATCCGATCAGCTCACACAGAACTGCGGTCGCGCTGAACAGTTCCCGCTCAATAGCTGCTGGCTTCGTCGCATGAACCTTCGGAATGACGCGGTCCCGCAGGTATCGCACTGCCATCATTCGGCAATGCTCGCCACCGAATTTCCGGTCAAGCCCGTCAAACGTGCTAGTCATTGCGCGGACTTCGTCTACATCTTGTGGGGAGACCAATCCGCCGCGAGTCGGGAGGTCCGTCACAGAAGCACCAAAGAGCCAGTCGAGGCAAGCCGCGTTCAGTGCCTCCGGCATGTACTTGCCGAGGGTCACGGCGGTGTGCTTCATGTCGTCGAAACGCGTCAAATCGCCGAGGGTCGACGCGGCCTGACTCAACGAGGCGCTGTAGATGAGGCCGATGTCAGAACGGACCCGGTCCGTTCCGCCGCTGAGCCCCAGCTCGGCAGCGTTCCGCGCGTATGCCTCGCACAGCAGAGAGCGGTACGGGTCAGACGCGTCTCGTTCGCCGCTTTCCCACGCTGAGATCATGCGTAGCAGGCTGGCCCGTGTCGCCAGTGAATGCCGCCCCTGCGCCAGCCGCTCCAGTTCGTGGGCCAGCCGCGCTTTCGACCAACCCTTGTCTTGTCGCGCTTGCCGTAGCGGCGTCATGAACCATCCCCGATCGGTACGCAGACACAATTCGCCCGATCCACCATGCCCTATTTGCTGGGCCGATTGCAAGGGGTGCGTCATCCCTCGTCACTACCGGCCATCCCTCGCCATGTGCGCCCTGTCTCGCCATCTGCTCGGGCGGCCTGGCATGCGTTTCTCTTGATGCACGGGTGAGAGACACCCGGGGCACCCAAGCCCTCTGCCAAAGGAGCAGACATGAAGCTGTACGTAGACACCCAGAGCAAGCAGGTCCAGGTGACGAAGGACCCGGAGCCGAAGAACGACCAGAACGGCAACCAGCGGTCGGAGAAGAACACTGGCCGGCCCATGTGGTCCACCCAGGTCTTCGTTCTCGACGAGACCGGCGGCGAGATCATCACCATCACCACGGCGGGTGAGAAGCCGGGCGTGACGGTGGGTCAGCTCGTCGCTGTCGAGCAGTTGGAGGCCATTCCGTGGGCGACCAACGGGCGTAACGGCGTCGCGTTCCGCGCCATCTCGCTGAAGCCGAAGGCTGGTACGTCGGCGGCTAAGTAGGTCCCTCGCTCACCGTGCTGTGTGAGCCTCTGGTGTCTGACGCGAAGCGGCCTGATGGTCCGCTGATCTGAGATCCAAGGTCCGGGAGTGGTTCCGACTCCTACATTCCCGGCCCGTCACCACCTGTGGTGGTGGCACCCCCGCAAGAGCTGGCGCGGGGTCGGTCCGACTCCTACATCTGCCGACCCCGTGCCCTCCAACTCATCCAGCCCAACTCGCGATTGGGAGGACGTGTCGTGTCCAAGTCTAGCCCCCGCCGCACCTTCGGCGGCAGAAGCAACGGAACGGTGACGGTCATAGAGGCCAAGGTTCACCGTTCCTCGGCCAGGAAAGCTCGCCTGGCGTTCATCCTGACGGCGGTCATCGTCGGCCTGCTCTCGGCCGTGGTGGCCGCTTCCTACATGCACCCCATCCTCGCCCTCATCGTCGGCGCGCTCATCGGCGTACCGACCGGCGCGCTGGCGTGGGTGCTGGTCCGTATCTGGCCGGTGCTGCGGCTGCTGTGGTGGTGGCTTCCCGAGATCGTGCTCACCACCGCCGCCATCACCTTCTGGACGCAGCTGGTCAACCACACCTCCGGCCCGGTGACCTTCGTGGTGGTCGCCTTGGTCGTCGGCGTCCCCGCCGCCATCCCGGCCACACGCCGCGCCCTGGTGGCCTGGACGTGGGTCTTTGTGGTCCGGCACCGGCTGCGCATGTGCTTCGCGCAGTTCATCATCGCCAACCAGTCCGGTTCGCTGCCGCTGATCCTGTGGGCCAAGCCCACCCCCGTCGGCGAGCGGGTCTGGATCTACCTCCGACCCGGCCTGTCCCTGGCCGACCTGGAGGGGCGTCTCGACCGCATCGCGGTCGCCTGCCACGCCTCCACCGCCCTGGTCGAGCGGGCCTCGGACGGCAACTCCGCCTACCTGCGGTTCGACATCAAGCGCCGCGAAGTCCTCACCGCCGATGTCGCCTCGCCGCTGATCGACGTCATCAACCCCGACACCCCGGCCACCGACCGGCCGACGCCGGTCGTCCCGACGGCTCTGGACCTGCCCGACGTCGACGCACCCACCATCACCCTGCCCACCCAGGACAAGCCGGCCGCGAAGAAGCCGGCCACCACTGCCAACGGCAGCAAGCCCGCGGCTACGTCCTCGACGCCCGAGGACGACGTCTCCGACTGGATCTAACCCACCACACCAACCGGACGCGGGGAGCCAACTTCGGCTCGTTCGTGTGGCTCCTCGCGCCCACCAACGCCCAAGGAGGGCATCTCATGACCACCACGGCACCCGCCCCCGCTGCGGGGGTTCCGGTGGGGCCTGGCCTGTCGATGTTCGACCCCATCTTCGTCGGCATCGACGAGTTCGGTCAGCCCGTCTACATCACCCTCGCCTACCGCAACCTCCTCGCCGGCGGCGAACCCGGCGGAGGCAAGAGCGGTCTCTTGAACTGCATCGCCGCCCACGCCGCCCTCTCCATCGACTCCCGCCTCGTCCTCCTCGACGGCAAGCTCGTCGAGCTCGGGCAGTGGGAAGACTGCGCGGACGCGTTCATCGGCCCCGACATCACCGAAGCCCTCGCCGTGCTGCGGCGGCTCCAGGTCGTGATGAACAACCGCTACGCCTGGCTACGCGCCCACGGGCGCCGCAAGCTCACCGCCCTCGACGGCCTGACGGTCATCACCGTCCTCGTCGACGAAATCGCCTTCTACTCCGCCACCGTCGGCAGCAAGCAGGAACAGGAAGAGTTCGTCGCGCTGCTGCGCGACCTCGTCGCCCGGGGCCGCGCCGCCGGCATCCCGGTCGTGGCCGCGACTCAGCGGCCATCGTTCGACATCATCCCGACGTCGCTGCGGGACCTGTTCGGCTACCGCGCCGCGTTCCGCTGCACCACACCCAACAGCTCGAACATCGTCCTCGGGCATGGCTGGGCCGAGCAGGGCTACTCCGCCACCGACATCCAGCCCACCAACCAGGGCGCGGCGTACCTCATCGCCGAAGGTGGCGTTCCCCGCCGCATCAAGGTCGCCTACCTCACCGACGGCCAGATCGCCGGCATCGCCGACTACGCCGCCTGGATCCGCCGACCCACCAACCTCACCGCCTCTGCCACCACGGCAGACCTGGGGGTGGCGGCATGACCACCCGCGAACGCGCCTACGCCAAGGCCAGCAACCAGCGGGCCGCCCAATACACCGAAATGTGGATCGTCGGCAGTCCCGAGGACCTGGCCGTAATGATCCAGGCCGCCACCCGCACGGGCCGGCTCGTCTACGTCTCCGCACCCCACCAGATGGGCGGAGACGACACCCGCCACCGCCGCTACCTGCGGCTCCGCTCCAACTGATCGGCCGACAGGACCAGACGCACGCCTGCCAGCAAGTGCTGGTCCTGCCGGCCTCCGCCAACAGCCCTACCGAAAGGACGTGGCTGCCATGAAGGCTACCCAGAACCCACCCACCACCGTCCAGGTCAGCCCGGCTGACCTGCTGCGGATGGCTGCCCTCTACCTGCGCCGGCACGGCTGGCACCAGGGCACCTACTACGCCAAGAACACCGACACCCTCACCCCGCCGGCCTGCGCCGCCGGGGCCATCGGCATCGCCTGCGCCGGCCACCGCGTCGAGCACTTCTCCCAGCTCGACGGCGACACCCTCGCCGACTACCTCACCGCCCTCGCGGTGTTCGTCGACTACCTCGACGCCTTCGCCCCGGTCTTCTTCATCGACGAAGACGGCCACCTCCTCGACGAACACACCTCGCCCTACTCGTGGAACGACGACCCGACCCGCACGGCCGAGCAGGTCATCACGGCCCTTGAGACGGCCGCTGACGAATGGGACCGCCTCCACCAGCAGGGAGGCGAGAACCGATGAACACCGTCAAGGCCACCTTGACGCACCTGCCGCGATCGCAACGGCGTCGGGATGTCGTCGAGAACGACGAGTTCGCCGCCTTCGCCCGGCGCATCATCCGCGCTCACGGCCGCCGTGTCGCTACCGGCGATGTGGAAGCCCTCCGCGACTTGGTCGCCCTGTCCGCCAACCTCGACGACGCCATCACCGAAGCCGTGATCGGGCTGCGGGCCTTCGGCTACTCCTGGGCCGAAATCGGCTCCCGCCTCGGCATCTCCCGGCAGGCCGCCCAGCAGCGCTGGGGAGGCCAGCAATGACCACCCTCGCCGACGCTCCTACCGGTCTGGCCGTCGAGTTCTACGACCCGACCGGCACCCGCTACGGGTTCCCCACCTTCCCCTACCAAACCGCCCCGGCTGGCCTGGCCACCCGCCGGCAACTGCGCGCCGCCGGCCTTCGTCCGGGCGGCCATGAACCGGTCGCGCAGATCCTCTGGCGGCGCGGCAAGCGCGTCGCCTACCTCTACCGCCTCGACCTCGCCCAACCGAAGCGCACCGCCACCCCCGCCCAGCGGGAGGCCATCGCCAAGGCGCTCCGCGCCCGCCGCATCTGCCGCGTCTGCGGCCTGGTGCAGCCCTACTACATCCCCCGCCGTACCGGCGGCTGCCTCGACTGCATTCCTGGAGGTGCCCAGTGACCACCACGACCGTCAACGCCGCCGCCGAGCAGCGAATGACTCCCGACGACTACGTCGTCACCACCGTCGCCGCTGACTTCGCCGACCACGGCCAGGCGGCCCACCGGGCGTTCCTCGCCGGCTACTACGCCGAGTCGATCCGCCTCATCCACCAAGCCCACCTCACCGACTGCACCATCGCCGCTGGCGACGTCTGCGCCACCTGCAACGCGATCCGGGGCGGCCTCGTCGGTCTGCTTGCCGCGCAGCGCACCGACACCACCGGCCGAGGTGACCGGTCGTGACCCGCGCTGACCACACCACCGGCACCCGCCTCGAAGGCGTCGTCCTGGTCCTCATCCTCCTCACCGTCGCTGGCTTCGCCGGTGCCGCTTCCTTCACCCACGTCAAGGACTGGACCCTCACCAACTCCCCGGACGGGACCGGGGCTTGGTTCGGCTGGGCCAACGCCGTCATCTCCGAACTCGTCCCCATCGCCGCCCTGCTCACCATCCGCCGACGCCGCCGCACCGGGGCACCGATCGGCTATCCGCTGTTCCTGCTCATCGCCGCCGCCGGCCTCTCCCTCGCCGCGCAACTCGCGGTCGCCAAGCCCGGCCCGTCCGGGTGGCTCCTGTCCGCCGTACCCGCCCTCGCCTTCATGGCCCTGGTCAAACTCGTCCTCGCCCCCGCCCCGACCGTGCGGGAAGACACCGCGCCGGCCGTCAAGCCGGCCGAGCCGATCCGCGTCCAGGTGACCGAGCAGGTCACCACCGAACCGGAACCGCCGGCTGCCATCACTCCCGCACCCGAACCGACCCCGGCACCAGAACCGGCCCCCGTCGCTGAGCCGGCCGTCACGCCGGTTGTCGAGCCGGAACCCGTCACCGCCCCGGCCGCCGAGCCGGTCGACGTCCCTGCCCACCTGCTGCCCATGGCGCGGTTCGCCGCCGTGCAGCACGAACAGGCCACCGGAGCGCCCATCACCCCGGCCGAGCTGGCCGACCGGCTCGACGTCGCCCCGGCCGTGGCCGGGCAGCTCCTCGCCATCGCCCGGGGTGCCCGATGACCATTCACCTCGTCGACATCGAACACGTCGAGCACACCTGCCCGGCCCATTCTGAACCGCACCCGTATGACACCCGCCGGACGCTCATCGACGTCACCCCCGGCGGACCCTGCCGCGCACCGGTCACCATCCGCTGCGGCAACACCACCACCCAGATTCCCTGCCACCGGCACGAGCCGGCCAAGCGCCAGTGCGGCGCCTGCCGGGTCATCGTCACCGAACGCACCATCACCACCCGCACCCTCGGGGTGTCGGCTTGATGGCGTCGACGCTGGACCCCACACCCCGGACCACCACGGCCCGGGGTGTGGGCTCGAACGCCGACGTCCCACCCGTCTACACCTACACCGCCGCCGGGTCCGCCTTCGAACGCGCCACCCGGCCGGACTACTTCGGCTGGCTGGAACATGTCCGCGCCGCCGCCGGCTGCACCCGCCCCATCCGCCTCGCCGGTCAACTCCTCACCGTCGAGCAGGGCACCGGGCGGGTTCTGGACCAGCGGCACACCGACGGCATGCCCGACGCCGCCATCTACACCGCCTGCGGCAACCGACGCGCCACCGTCTGCCCTTCCTGCGCGCAGACCTACCAACGTGATGCGTTCCAACTCCTGCGCGCGGGCCTCGTAGGCGGCAAGGGCGTCCCGAAGACGGTCGCCTCGCATCCGGCCGTGTTCGCCACCTTCACCGCCCCATCGTTCGGCCCGGTCCACGCCCGGGTCGTCCGTAAGCACACCTGCGGCAACCGACGTCGCTGCGACTGCCGTGCCGAGCCGTGCCACGCCCGCCGCGATGTCGGCGTCTGCGCCCACGGCCGCCCCGCCGTCTGCTGGGCACGCCACGAAGCCGGTGACACGGTCCTCGGTCGGCCGCTGTGCCTGGACTGCTACGACCACGACCACCAGGTCGTGTGGAACCTCTACTCCGGGGAGCTGTGGCACCGCACGAAGCAAGCCGCGCAACGCCACCTCGCCAAGCTCGCCCGTCAACGCGGCATCCCCCGCGTCGAGATCGTCACCGCCTCCGGCAACACCCGCAAGGTCGCCCCGGTCCGGCTCTCACCCGGCAAGGTCGCCGAACTGCAAGCCCGAGCCGCGGTGCACTTCCACGCCATCGCCCGCCTCGACGGCGTCAACCCAGACGACCCCGATGCGATCGTCCCGCCACCGGCCGGGTTCACCGTCGCCGACCTCATCGACGCGCTGCGCCACGCCGCCGCCCAGATCGCCTTCCACACCCCGGCACACCCCGACCGGCTCGAGGGCTGGCCGATCGCCTGGGGCCAGCAGCTCGACGTGGAGCCGATCGCCACCGATGGCACGGGTGAAGTCACCGATGGCATGGTCGCCGGCTACCTTGCCAAGTACGCCACCAAAAGCACCGAGGCCACCGGGCACACCTCCACCCGCCTGACTGCCGACACGATCGGCGACTACGCCGACCCCGACGGCGACCACACCGCCCGCCTCATCGACGCCTGCTGGCGTATCGGCCGACCCACCGGCACCCCGGTCCCCCTGTCCGAGCGGCCCCGCGACCCCCGGCCCCGGCCCGGCTTCGTCGACCCCTGGGAGTGCCCCGACTGCGGCACCCACACCCGCTACGCCGCCTGCCCCGTCTGCGTCGCCAACCGTCAAGCCAGCCTTGACACCGAACCGACGAAACCAGCGACGGCCAACCCGTACGCACGGCTACGCCGCTGGGCGCACATGCTCGGCTACGGCGGCCACTTCCTCACCAAGGGCCGCCGCTACTCGGTGACCTTCCAGCTTCTGCGGGACACCCGCGTCGCCTTCCGTCGCCACGAACACGCCCACCAGGTCGACGAGCAGCCCGGCATACCACGAACCGCCGACGACCTCGACGACACCACCCTGATCGTCGGCACCCTCACCTTCGCCGGCGTCGGCTGGCACACCACCGGCGACGCCCTCCTCGCCAACACCGCCGCCGCCATGGCCAGAGAGCGACGAACCACCGGCCGCGAAGAACTCGCCCACGAACTCGCCACCACCCCGGCCGGCACCGCGCCGGTAGCCGCGTAACCCGCCAACTAGTGAGGAGTGCAAGATCAATGGCTAGGCGCACAATCGAACCGCTCTGGACCGTCGAGGAGGTATCGGCCTACCTCGGTGTACCCGTCGCCACGCTGTATCAGTGGCGTCACCGTCGCGTCGGCCCGCGCGCATCACGCGTCGGTCGGCATCTGCGCTACGACCCGGCCGATGTACGGGCCTGGCTCATCGAGAGGCAGGCGGCTTGAAATGCCCGTCGATGATCTGTGGTATCTGGGCAAGCGTGGTTCGGACGGCAAGCGGCTGCCCTCCAAGCGGCACGGCCGGGGGAAGCGCTGGCGGGTCCGATACATCGACGACACCGGCCAGCCCAAGCAGAAGTTGTTCGAGCGCAGGGCCGACGCGGACCAGTTCGACGTAAACACTCGGGCCGATGTCTCCCGGGGCCAGTACGTCGATCCGGCCGCCGGGAAGGTTACGGTGACGGCCTACGGCGAGCAGTGGCGCAAGCACCAGTTGCACCGTGACGCGACTGCGGCGCGCATCGAGATGACCCTGCGCGTGCATGTCGAGCCGATCCTTGGTCGGATGCAGCTCGCGCAGGTCCGCCCGTCGCATCTTCAGGCGTGGGTGAAGGACCGGGCGAAGGTGCTCGCACCATCCTCACTGCGAGTCGTGTACCACGTGCTGGTCGGCATGTTCGACGCGGCGACACGTGACCGGCTGATCGGCCGTAGCCCGTGCGTCGGCATTCGGCTACCGGAGATCGAGCGGGCGGAGAGGTTCATTCCCACGCCCGACCAGGTGCACGCACTCGCCGATGCGTTCAGCGTCAAGCCGGAACCGGGCAAGCCGAGCCGGCAGCGGTACGGGGCGCTGGTGTACCTGGCTGCCGGCGCCGGCCTGCGTCAGGGCGAAGCTTGGGGCCTGGAGTTGGAGCACGTCGACTTCTTGCGCCGGGAGATCCGCATCGTTCAGCAGGTTGTCACCCCGCCGGGCAAGTCGCCACGACTCGCGCCACCGAAGACTGCGACCAGTCGGCGGACCGTGGAGATGGGCCAGGTGGTCGCCGATGCGCTCGCCCGGCACATCGAACTCTTCCCGCCGGTCGACGTGGAGGTTCTCGATGAGACGAACCCGCGTAAGCCGGTGGCTCGCAAGGCGAAGTTGCTGTTCACGAGCGGCCGGGGCAACCCGATCCAGCGCACCGGGTGGGCGTACCCATGGAAGAAGGCCGTGGAAGCGGTCGACGGGGTACCGGAGGGGTTCGGTTATCACGGGCTGCGCCACTACTTCGCCACGCTGTTGATCCAGGGCGGAGCAAGCGTGAAGACGGTTCAGATGGCGCTTGGACATTCAACGCCGATGATCACCCTGAACACGTACGCGGGGGAGTGGCCGGAGGCGATCGACCGGACGCGGAACCTGGTCGACGCGGCCCTATCGGGCGCTCGGCTGGCGGTAGCCCGGTGATGGGCCGAGTTGTGCCCGATCTGTTCCCGCGATCTTGGGTTGGCGTTGCGTCGCAGGTCAACGCGGTGGTCTGCTCCGGTTCACACATTTCCGCTGGAAGTAGTGCCGGGACGCTCCTGCGACTAGAGGGAGTAGGTGCGGGCGACCGCCAGCATCTCCGAGCTGTGCGAGCCGACCACCCCCACGCCGGGCGGGCGGGGCCGGAAGCCGGGCAGCGCGTCCAGACCGTCGCTGGCGTCCATCGCGCGCAGCGCCATCTGCCCCGCCTTCGGCGTGACGGTAAGGGTCACCTCGACGCCCTCCGGCGGTGGGGCGTGGAAGACCACGCCGAAGCCCCAGCGGCCCTCCCGGGCCTCCGCCGGCACCGACCGGCCGGCCACCTCCGCGCGTAGCACCGTCGCGGTCGCCGAGTCGACGTGCAGGGTGGCCAGGCGGACCTGGCGCTGCGGGACGAGCCGCAGGCGCAGGGTGCGCTCGGTGCCGGCGGTGGTGTCCGAGAGCACCTCCAGCTTCGGCGCGGGCAGGTTCGCCGCCTGCGCCGGACCGACGCGCAGCTCGGCGTCGCCGAGGCCGGGGAAGTCGGCGACGCCGACGACCCCGTCGACGTAGCCGTCGGTCCACGGCTGCGGGTCCTCCTCGTGGGAGAGCCAGCGGGCCTGCCCGGTGCCGGCGTCGAGGGCGTACATCAGGTGGGTGGGCGCGGGGTGTGCGGCGTCGAAGCGGTCGACGGCGAGCCCGACCCCGGCGAACACCGCCGCCGCCAGCGCGGCGGCTGCGGCCGGCAGCGCGCCGAGCCGGCGGGCGCGCAGGGCGACCATGCCCCGTTGGCCGCCGGCCTGCGGGTGCAGGAGGTCGACCACCGGCAGCGAGGCCAGGCCGAGCAGCACCGCGACCAGCGCCGCGACGCCGCCCATCGCCATGCCGAGCGCCGGGAACAGCAGTACGGCGGTGGGCAGCAGGACCACCACGGCCACCGCTGCGGCCAGGGTCGCCGCGACCACCGGCCACGGGCCGTCGATCCGCGCGCCCACCGCGACCAACCCGGCCAGCGCGCCGGCCAGGGCCGGCAGGGTGACCAGGTACGCCCCGCCGGGCACCAGCACGGCGAGCAGCACCCCGAGCAGGGCCAGCCAGCCCAGCGCGCCGATCGCGAGCGCGGCCGGGCCGACCCGGCGGCGGGTCAGCGCGTACCAGGCGAACAGGACGGCGGCGGCGAGCGCCACCACGGCCAGCCGGTACCAGGCGGGCCGGTACGGATCGAGCAGTTCGGCGTAGCCGGGGCGGACCGCGGTGACCGCCGCCCAGAGCAGTTGGGCGGCGAGCGGGGCGATCACGATCGGTGCCAGCGTCAGCCCGAACCCGGCGGCGAGCCGGCCCCCGGTGACGCGGCCGCGCCGCCGAGCCAGCCAGCCGAGGGCCACCACGGCGGCGAGCGCGAGCAGCGCCAGCGGCAGGCTCAGCCAGCCGGGGTAGCGGACCAGCCCGCCGGGCACCGGGAAGTAGGTGGCGTCGTGCCCGGACTCCAGCGCCGTCAGGTCGACCCGGCCGAACTCGCGGGCGAGGCCGAGGGCGTTGTCGCCGTGGTGCTGGAGGCTGGCCCGGTCCATGGCCGCCGGGGTGTCCAGCGGGGTGTGGTAGATCGCCCCGCCGTCGATGTACGCCGAGTTCAGCCCGACGAAGTCGGCGTCGAGGAACGCGGTGAAGTCGGTGTCGTTGGGCAGCGCCCGGTAGATCTCCACCGCGAACGACGTGCCGACCGGGTGCGGCGCGCCCCGGCCGAAGGCGTCCACCAGCGCCGCGTTGTTCCGCGAGGTCTCGAACATGATCACCGGGCCGGTGGAGCCGCGCGCCTCCAGGTTGAGCACCACCCCGCCGTCGGCCGCCAGGGGGTGGCCCGACGCGAACGCCGACGCCCCGCACAGGCACGCCTCCTCGGCGTCGGTGAGCACGAAGACGATGTCGTTGCGCGGACGGGGGCCGGCGGCCAGCGCGCGGGCCACCTCCAGGATCGCCGAGGTGCCGGCGGCGTCGTCGTTGCCGCCGGGCCCGGACTGGACCGAGTCGTAGTGCGCGACGAGGAAGACCCGGCCGGTCGGATCGGTGCCCGGGAGCCGGGCCACCACGTTGCGGACCCGGGCCAGGGTGGCGCCGCCGGCCGCCCCGCTGAGCTGGCCGGCCTCGGGCGCGACGGTGTCCTGCACCTCCGTCTCCAGGCCGAGGCCGCGCAGCACCCCCTCGACGTGGGCGCGGACCTGGTCGTTGGCCGGGCTGCCGGCCACGTGCGTCCGCGCCGCGACGACCTTGACGTGCTCGTACGCCCGACCCGCGCTGAACTCGCCGGGCGGCGCGTCGGCCGGTCGCGGCGCCGGGGTGCGCAGGTCGAGCAGCGTGCCGGCGCCGACGGCGACGAGCGCGACGAGCGCCGCCGCGGCGGCGGCCAACCGGCGGCGTGGCCGGGCGAGCGCACGGTCGGCGGCGCGGGTGGTGGGTGCGCCCACGGGGACTCCTCGGGGGTGGGGCCAGGGGTGGCACCAATCCTGCACCGGGGCGGCGCCCGCGGGACTCCCCCGGACGGGCGGGGCAGCGCCCGGGCCGCCCGGCGGCGGTGATCCGGCCCATGCCCGCGCCTGCGGCGCCCGTCGTGTTGTGTGCGAACGTTGTCTAATACAGGATCAGCAGGGCACTCGGAAGGAGCCCGACATCACCAGCGAACTTCCGCGTCTCGCGGCGGTGACCCGGCCGCACCGGGGGGCCGGCTCGGCCGGTTCTCCTGTCGTGCCGTACCCGCACGGCGGCATGGGAAGGCACCCCAACCTGCCTCCGGGTGAGCGGCTGCGGGTGCTGCTGGTCGAGGACGACGAGGGCGACGCCTTCCTGGTCGGCGAGCTGCTCGCCGAGACCAACTCCATGATCGAGCTGCTGGTGGCGACGAGCCTCAGCGAGGCCCGGCGGCGGGTGGTGGGCGTCGACTGCGTCCTGCTCGACCTCGGCCTGCCCGACGCGCAGGGCCTCGACGGCCTGCGCCAGGTGCTGGAGATGGCCAGCGGCGCCGCGGTCTGCGTGCTGACCGGCCGCTCCGACGAGCACCTCGGCATCGTCGCGGTCGCCGAGGGCGCGCAGGACTACCTGGTCAAGGGCGAGGTCGACGGGGTGCTGCTGACCCGCGCGCTGCGCTACGCGGTGGAGCGCAAGCGGGCCGACGAGAACGCGCGGCGGCTGCGCGAGGTCGAGCTGCGCCAGGCCGAGTCCGCCCGCCTCGAACGGGGCCTGCTGCCGCAGCCGCTGATGACGACCGACGAGGTCGCGGTGCACACCTTCTACCGGCCCGGCCGGCACGCCGCCCTGATCGGCGGCGACTTCTTCGACGTGGTGCAGACGAGCCCCGACCGGCTGGAGCTGATCGTGGGCGACGTCTGTGGGCACGGCGTGGACGAGGCGGCGCTCGGCGTGGAGCTCCGGGTCGCCTGGCGGGCGCTGATCCTCGCCGGCGTGCCGGACGACGAGGTGCTGCCGGCGCTGGAGCAGGTGCTGATGAGCGAGCGCCGCCTCCAGGAGATCTTCGCGACCGTCGCCACCGCGCGGCTGGACCTCGACGCCAACCGGGCCACCGTCCGGCTGGCCGGGCACCCGCCGCCGCTGCTGCTCGCCGGCGGCAAGGTGGTGCCCGTTCCGGCGCCCGGCGGCCTGCTGCTCGGCGTACGACCCCGCCGGCCCGTGGCCTACGACCTGGAGTTCGACACCGATGACTGGTCCCTGTTGATGTACACCGACGGGCTGATCGAGGGGCGGGTCGGCGAGGGCGACGAACGCCTCGACGTGCCCGGCCTGGGCGGCCTGCTCGCCGACCCGGCGAGTCTCGCCGTGCCGCTGGCCGAGCTGCCGGCCTGGCTGGTCGGGAGCGCCGAGCAGCTCAACGGCGGGCCGCTCGCCGACGACGTCGCCATGCTGCTGGTCAGCCGGGGCGGTGGCCGGTGACCGGAGTCCGCGAGTGGACCCTGCGTCAGCGGGTCGTCACCCTGCTCGCCGTCGTCGCGCTGCTCCTGGTCGGTCTGGCCGGTGGCGCGGTCGTCGTGGCGGCGAAGAACCGGACGCACATCGACGCGATCCTGAACAAGACCGGCCCGCTGCGGGTGCAGGCGCAGGAGGTGCTGAACGCGCTGCTGGACCAGGAGACCGCCGTGCGCGGCTACGCGGTCAGCGGCGACCCTGCCGACTTGGCCCCGTACGACGCCGGCCGGGCGCAGGAGCGCGACCTGGTCGCCGCGATGCAGCGGCTGCTCGACGACTACCCGGGCATCCGGGCGGAGCTGCGGGTCGTCGAGGAGCGGGCCGAGGCCTGGCGCCGGTCGGTGGCGGTGCCGGTGATCACCACGACGGAGCAGAGCGGCACCGCCGCCGGGCAGGCGCTCGTCACCGACCAGGCCCGGGCGCAGTTCGACCAGGTCCGCGGCGCCCTGGAGAACCTCCAGTCGAAGATCATCGAGGCCCGGCAGCAGAGCGCCGCGGACGTCCGGCGGACGAGCGACCAGCTGGTCGTCCTGCTGATCGCCGCCGTCGCGGTGGTGGTCATCGCCGGCAGCATGCTGCTGATCTCGCTGGACAAGATGGTGGTCCGCCCGCTGACCGGGCTGGCCGACCAGGTCCGGGAGGTCGCCGAGGGCGACTACCGGCACGGCATCACCGGCGCCGGCCCGCCCGAGTTCGTCCGGCTCGCCGGCGACGTCGACGCCATGCGGCGCAAGATCGCCAAGGAGCTGGACGAGGTACGGGAGGCCCGGGAGCGGATCGAGTGGGTCAACAGCCAGCTCCAGAAGCAGGCCGAGGAACTCACCCGCTCCAACCGCGACCTGGAGCAGTTCGCGTACGTCGCCTCGCACGACCTGCAGGAGCCGCTGCGCAAGGTGGCCAGCTTCTGCCAGCTCCTCCAGCGCCGGTACGCGGGGCAGTTGGACGAGCGGGCCGACCAGTACATCGCGTTCGCCGTCGACGGTGCGCAGCGGATGCAGCGCCTGATCAACGACCTGCTGGCGTTCTCCCGGATCGGTCGGCTCACCACCGGCTTCACCGAGGTCGACATGAACAAGGTCATGGGCGACGTGGCCGGCCAGACCGAGGCCGCCCGGCAGTACGCCGACGCCGAGCTGACCTGGGGCGAGCTGCCCGTCATCCGCGGCGAGGAGCCGCTGCTGACCAACCTGCTGGCCAACCTCGTCAGCAACTCGATCAAGTTCCGCCGCCCCGACGTGCCGCCGAAGGTGCACGTCTCGGCCCGGCTGGTCGGCGACGAGTGGGAGATCAGCTGCCAGGACAACGGCATTGGGATCGAGCCGGAGTTCGCCGACAAGATCTTCGTCATCTTCCAGCGGCTGCACGCCAAGGACGCGTACCCGGGCACCGGGATCGGCCTGGCGATCGTCAAGAAGATCGTGGAGTACCACGGCGGCCGGGTCTGGGTGGACACCGGCACCGAGGAGGGCACCGCGATCCGCTTCACCCTCCCCGCGCTGCCCGAGGACGTCGAGGCGGCGACCGCCGCCGCCGATGCCGACGGGCCCGCGACCGACGGGCCGGCGACCGACGACGCCGGGGACGGCGACGGCACGAGCGGGGCCGAGGACGACGGCGGGACGATCGGCGGGGCGACCGGCGTGCCGGAGCAGGCCACTGGTTCCGGCGACGAGACGGACGCCACGGACGGCCCCGACCGGGCGCCGGCAGGCGGTAGAACGGGTGACATGAGGGAGACGGTGGGATGACCGCACCGGCGGACGGCAAGAGCCCGATCGAGGTCCTGCTGGTCGAGGACGACCCGGGCGACGTGTTGATGACCCAGGAGGCCTTCGAGGAGCACAAGCTCCGCAACCGGCTGACCGTCGTCTCGGACGGCGCCGAGGCGCTGGCCTACCTGCGGCGCGAGGGCCAGTACGCGGACGCGGTGACCCCGGACCTGGTCCTGCTCGACCTGAACCTGCCCCGCCGGGACGGGCGGGAGGTGCTGGAGGAGATCAAGAAGGACGAGCAGCTCTGCCGCATCCCGGTCGTGGTGCTGACCACCTCCCAGGCCGACGAGGACATCCTGCGCAGCTACCAGCTGCACGCGAACGCGTACGTGACCAAGCCGGTGGACTTCGAGCGGTTCATCTCCGTGGTCCGGCAGATCGACGAGTTCTTCGTCAGCGTGGTCAAGCTGCCGCCGCGTGGCTGACACCCTCCTCGACGACGTCGGTGGGCTGCTGCACGAGACCGCCGACCAGGTCGTGCTGCCGCTGTTCCGCAAGCTGGACGACGCCGACGTCACCGAGAAGGCGCCGGGCGAGCTGGTCACCGTCGCCGACCGTCGTGCCGAGGAGATGATCTCGGCGGCCCTGCGCCGGCTGCGCCCCGGCTCGGTGGTGGTCGGCGAGGAGGGCGTCGCCGACGACCCGGGCCTGCTGCGCCACCTGCGCGGGTCCGGCGACGTCTGGCTGGTCGACCCGGTCGACGGCACGTCGAACTTCGCGGCCGGCCGGCGGCCGTTCGCGTTGATGGTGGCGCTGCTGACCGACGGCGAGCCGGCGGCCGCCTGGGTGTTCGACCCGCTCGCCGGCACGCTGGCCGTCGGGCGGGCGGGTGAGGGGACGTGGCTGGACGGCCGGCCGGTGCGGACCGCCGTGGACACGCCGCCCGTGGACGCGCTGCGCGGTGCCGCGATGTCGCGGTTCCTGCCGCCGGCGGCGAAGGCGCGGGTCGAGGCGGGCGGCGGGCGGGTCGGCGAGCTGCTCCCCGGCCAGCACTGCGCCGGCCGGGAATACCTGGACGTGCTCACCGGCGACCAGCAGTTCGCGCTGTTCTGGCGCACCCTGCCGTGGGACCACGCCCCCGGCACCCTGCTGGTCCGGGCGGCCGGCGGCGTCGCCCGGCGCTTCGACGGCACCGACTACCACCCGGCCGACGAGGGCCACGGCCTGCTGGTCGCGGCGAGCGAGCGGGTCTGGGCGGAGGTCCACGAGGCGCTGCTCGGCGCTGCGTGACGTCGATGCGACACTACGTCGATGTCCGATGGCCGGGGCGGTCACGGGCCTGATCACGAGCGGCCGGTCCGGTATCCTGGCCGCCGGTCTCCGCCAGCAGGCCGCCGACCGGCGCCCGGCGGGGGCCGCCGCCGCGCAGCGCTGTCACCCGGGGCCGGCGGCCGACGAAAGGATGCTTTCGTGCGCAGGACCATGCCCGTCGGGCGTCGCGGCCGTCGTCCGCTGATCGTCCTGTCGGCGCGGCGTGCCCGCCGCCCGCTGCCCGCCCCGTCGGCCGTGCGCCGTCCGCTGGTCGCCCTGCTCGTCGCGGTGGCGCTGCTCCTCGGCGGCGGCGCCGTGCCCGCGTACGCGGAGCCCAACGAGGGCGGCACCAAGAAGCTGCGGGACGCCCTGGAAGCCACCGCCAAGGCGCACATCGAGGCCAAGGCGAAGCTGGACAACTCCAAGCGCCGGCAGAAGACGCTGACGGGGCAGCTGACCACGCTGGAGGGCCGGCTGGTCGAGCTGACCGCACAGGTCGGCGAGGTGGCCGCCCAGTCGTACCGGGTGGGCCGGCTCACCCCGACGGCGATGCTGCTCAACAGCGCCTCGCCCGAGGCGTTCCTGGAGCGGGCGGCGCACCTGGACCTGATGGCACAGCGCGACGGCCGGCGGCTGCGCGACCTGACCGAGGCGCGCGAGCAGGCGCGGCAGGCCAAGATCGCCCTCGACACCGAGGTCCGGGAGCAGCAGAAGCAGCTCGCGGTGATGGCGAAGAAGAAGAAGGAGGCCGAGGCGGCGCTCGCGGCGGTCAGCTCGGGAAGCAGCGGCGGCTTCAGCGGCGGGAACTCCTCCTCGGCGAAGCCGGCGCCGCGCAACCCCGACGGCTCCTGGCCCTCGGAGTCCTGCTCGGTGAACGACCCCACCACCTCCGGCTGCATCACCCCGCGCACGCTCAACGCCCTCCAGCAGACCCAGAACGCCGGCTACAAGCGGCACGTCTCCTGCTACCGCAGCGGCGGCTCCGGTGAGCATCCCAAGGGCCGGGCCTGCGACTTCTCGGCCGCCGCCGGCGGGTTCGAGGACAGGACCGCCACCGGCGGGGACAAGGCGTACGGGGACAGCCTCGCCGCCTGGCACGTGCGCAACGCCAGCCGGCTCGGCGTGCTCTACGTGATCTGGTACCGGCAGATCTGGCACCCGGGCACCGGGTGGCGGGCGTACGGCGGCAGCGGCAGCCCCGCCGCCGACCACACGAACCATGTTCATCTCTCGATGTACTGACCCGCGGCCCCAGGTTCCCTGCGTACCATCGCGCGGGTGAGCTCCCCATCGTCCGACGTCACGGCCCCGCCGGCCAAGCCGGAGCGGCCGGCCGCCCGGGCCCTGCCCAACGGGCTCGCCGCGTTCCTGGTCTTCTTCTCCAGCGGCGCCGTCCTGGTGCTGGAGACCGTCGCGCTGCGCCTGGTCGGGCCGTACGTCGGGGTGACCCTCCAGGTGACCAGCTCGGTCATCGGCATCGCGCTGGCGGCCATCGCGTACGGGGCGTGGTCGGGCGGCTGGCTGGCCGATCGGCGCAACCCGCGCACCCTGCTGGCCCCGGCGCTGGTGCTGGCCGGCATCGCCACCGCGGTCACCCTGCCCGTGGTCCGGTACGTCGGCGAGGTGCTGCGCGGCGGGGCGGCCACGGCCATCCTGCTGCTCGTCGCGCTCGCCGTCTTCGTGCCGGCGGCCCTGCTCGCCGCGGTCACCCCGCTGGTCGTCAAGCTCCAGCTCGCCGACCTGCGGCGCACGGGTCAGGTGGTCGGCCGGCTCTCCGGCATCGGCACGCTGGGCGGCATCACCGCCACCCTGGGCACCGGTTTCGTGCTGGTCGCCGCGCTGCCCAGCACGGTCATCCTGTTCGCCCTGGCGGCCTCGCTCGGGCTCACCGGGCTCGGTCTCGGGGTGTGGCTGCGCCGGCAGGACCGGGCGGAGCTGCCCGGCCCGGCGCGGGCCAAGGTGGCCCTGGCCGTGCTCGGTCTCGTCGGCGCCGGGCTCACCACGGTCGCCCCGAACCCGTGCGACATCGAGACGGCCTACCACTGCGCCAGCGTCGAGGCCGACCCCGGCCGGGACTCCGGCCGCACCCTGCTGCTCAACTCGGCCCAGCACTCGTACGTGGACCTGGCCGACCCCACCCATCTGGAGTACGCGTACACGCGCTGGATCGGGGCGGTGGCCGACGTGGTGGCTCCGAAGGGGCAGCGGCTGGACGCGCTGCACCTGGGCGGCGGCGGGTTCACCGTGCCGCGCTACCTGACCGCCACCCGCCCGGGCACGGACAACGTGGTGTTCGAGATCGACGGCGGGCTGGTCGAGCTGGGCGAGCGCGAGCTGGGCGTACGCCAGGGGCCGGACCTGCGGGCGGTGGTGGGTGACGCCCGGATGCTGGTGGCGGGGGAGGCGACCGACAGCCGGGACCTCGTGGTCGGCGACGCCTTCGGGCACCTGGTGGTGCCCTGGCACCTGTCCACCCGGGAGATGGCCGCCGAGATCCGTCGGGTGACCCGGCCCGGCGGCGTCTACGTGCAGAACGTCATCGACTACCCGCCGCTGCGCTTCATCCGCAGCGAGCTGGCCACCGTCGCCGCCGAGTTCCGGCACGTCGCGGTGATCGCCCCGGCGGCGGCGCTCGCCGGGCAGGAGGGCGCCAACTTCCTCATCGTCGCCTCCGACGCCCCGCTGCCGTTGGACGCGATCCGTGTCCGGCTGGTGGACCTGCGGGAGGGCGCCACCCTGCTCGCGGGCGCCGAGCTGACCGCCTTCGTCGGCGAGGCGCTGGTGCTGACCGACGACTACGCCCCGGTGGACCAGCTCCTCGCGACCGCCTGATCGGGTGACATCGGTGACCGATTCCGACCGCCGAGGTGTAGCCGGGGCAGTCCGGGGCAACAACGACTCCCATGGGTGGACCGATCCGGGACGGCGCGCAACTGCTGGGTGAGCGGTACCGGCTGATCGAGCAGCTCGGCGCGGGCGGCATGTCCGTCGTGTGGCGGGGCTACGACGAGGTGCTCGGCCGCCAGGTGGCGGTCAAGGTGCTCGCGTCCCGGCTGGCCGCCGACCGCGCGTTCCGGCACCGCATCCGGATCGAGGCGCAGGCGGCGGCGCGGCTGTGCCACCCCAACATCACCAACGTCTACGACTACGGCGAGTCCGAGCAGGCCGGCCTGACCGTGCCGTACGTCGTCATGGAGCTGGTCGACGGCGAGTCGCTGACGGGCCGGCTGCGCCGCGGGAGCCTGCCCTGGCGGGAGGCGGTGACGATCGGCGCGGAGGTCACCTCGGCGCTGGCCACCGCACACGCCCGGGGCGTGGTGCACCGGGACGTCACCCCGGGCAACATCATGCTGACCGCCACCGGCGTCAAGGTCGTCGACTTCGGCATCTCGGCGCTGGTGGGCGAGAAGGAGAAGGGGCCGGACGGGGCCCTGCTCGGCACGCCCGCGTACCTCGCCCCGGAGCGGCTCGACAACGGCCAGGTCTCTCCGGCCACGGACGTGTACGCGGTGGGCCTGCTGCTCTACCGGATGCTCACCGGCCGGCTGCCCTGGCAGGCGAGCACCACCACCCAGATGCTGCGTGCGCACATGTACAACGACCCGGAGCCGATGCCGCCGGTGCCGGGGCTCCCCGACGAGGTGCGCGAACTGGTGCACCGGTGCCTGGCGAAGCGGCCCGAGGACCGGCCCGGCACCGCCGAGGTCGCCCGGACGTTCGCCGAGGCGGCCGGCATGATCGCGGCGGTGCCCGTCTCCCCGGCCGCCGGGCCCGTGGACCCGGCCGAGCTGGCCAGCGCCGGCACCACGATCCTGCCCTGGTCCGCCGCCACCGACGCGCTGCCGTTCTCCGGTACGCGGAACCGGCGGGCGGCGGCCCGGCGTCGGCGGGTCGAGGCGGGGGTGGCCGCCGCCGGCCTGGTGGCGGTGACCGCGGCGCTGTGGGGGGTGACCGCCCGCAGCCCGGCCAGCGGCGGCATCGACCAGCCGACGCAGGCGCGGATGGGCGCGGAGCAGCCGGCGCCCTGCCGCGTGGCGTACACGCTGCGCAAGGACTCCGGCAAGGACTTCGCCGCCGAGCTGACCCTGACCAACACCGGCCAGCAGGAGCTGCGCGCCTGGCGGATGAGCTTCACCTTTCCCGGCCAGCAGACCGTGACGAAGTCGGTGCCCGTGCCCGTACGCCAGCAGGGCCGGACGGTGCTCGTGGAGCCGGCCCCGGAGCGGGCGTTGGCCCCCGGCGCGTCGGAGAAGTTCACGCTGACCGGCCGTCACACCGGGGCCAACCCGCTGCCGGTGGAGTTCCGCCTCGGCGACGAGACCTGCGGGGTGCAGGTCTCCGGCGTGGCCGGCTCGGCGCCGAGCACCGCGCCCGCCACCAAGGCCCCGACGACCAAGGCTCCGAAGGCGAAGGCCGGCACCTCCGCGGGCGGCTCGAAGGCCAAGTCCGACAACTCCGGCAAGGGGAAGGGGTCGGGTGGTGGAAAAAAAGCAAGCCAGGAAAGGGGAAGGGACGATGACGACGACTGAGTCCGCCGGGGTCGGCTGAGCCGGCCGGTCAGCTCAGCGCCGCGAAGCTCTGCACCTGCGCGATGCTCCCCTCGATGATCAGCATGCTGCCCGGGGAGATGACGGTCGCGTCGGTGGCGTACCGGAAGCGTTCGCCGGGCAGTTTCACGCCGACCACCCGCACCCCGTAGCGCTCGGTGGGCACCAGGTCCGTCAGTGGCCGGCCGACCATCGCCTCCGGAACGCACACCTTGGCGATGGCGAAGTCGTCGCCGAACTCGATGAAGTCGAGCATCCTGGTGACGATCAGGTGGGCCACCCGTTCGCCGGTCTCCGCCTCGGGAAAGATCACGTGGTGCGCGCCGACCGAGCTGAGGATCTTCGCGTGCTTCTCCGAGGTCGCGCGGGCCCAGATCTGCGGCACGCCCAGCTCCGTCAGCGCCAGCACGCTCAGCACGCTCGCCTCCACCGAGGCGCCGATCGCGACCACCGCCCGGCCGAACTCCGTCACGCCGAGCTGGCGCAGCGCCCCCTCCTCGGTGGCATCGGCCTGTACGACGCGGTCGAGCTCGGCCGACCACCGCTGCACCTGGTCCGGGTTGCGGTCGATGGCCAGCACGTCGTGGTCGAGCGCGGTCAGCGCGCCGGCCAGGTGACAGCCGAACCGGCCCAGCCCGATCACCAGGACGCCGCCTTCGTTCGTGTTCCTATCCGACAATGGGTTGCTCCTCCGGGTAGCGGTACAACCGCCGGCGGGTGTTCAGGGCGATCGCCGACCCGAGGGTCAGCGGCCCGACCCGGCCGACGAACATGAGGACGATCAGGGCGAGCTGGCCGCTCTCCGGCAGTGCGGAGGCGACCCCGACGCTGAGGCCGGTGGTGGTGAACGCCGAGGTCACCTCGAACAGCGCCTGGTAGTAACGGACCCCCTCGGTGAGGAAGACCAGCAGCACCGTGCCGACGGCCACCAGCGCGACGCTGAGCAGCGCGACGGTGATCGCCTGGCGTTGGCTGGCGGTGGCCACCCGGCGGTTCCCGACCGTCACGTCCGGCTCGCCCCGCAGCTCGGCCCAGATGACGAAGGCGAGCAGGAAGAAGGTCGTCACCTTGATCCCGCCGGCGGTGCTGGCGCTGCCGCCGCCGATGAACATCAGCGCGATGATCAGCGGATAGGTCTCGTCCTCCAGGGCCTCGACGTCGACGACGTTGAAGCCGCCGGTGCGGATGAACGCGTTCTGGGTGAACGCCACGAGGAGCTTGTCCGGCCAGGCGTAGAGACCCAGCGTGCTCGGGTTGGCCCACTCGATGACCAGCAGGCCCAGGAAGCCCGCCACCAGCAGCGTCAGGCTGCCCCAGATGGTGAGCTTGGTGGCGACCGCCCAGCGACGCGGCTGCCGCCACTCCCGGGTCGCCTCGAACAGCGCCGGGAAGCCGAGCCCGCCGATGACGGTGCCGATCGCCAGCGGCAGGGTGACCCAGGCGTCGGAGGAGAAGCCGATGAGGTTGTCGGTGTAGAGGGCGAACCCGCCGTTGTTGAAGGCCTGGACGGCGTGGAAGACACCGTTCCAGAGGGCCTGGGTGAACGGGTAGTCGTAGGTGATCCACAGCCGGGCCGTCAGGATCGCGGTGATCACCGACTCGCAGGCCAGGGCGAGGCCGGCGATGCGCAGCAGCAGCCGGCGTACGTCGCCGATGCCGAACTCGGCGGTCTCGGCCTGCACCAGCAACCGGCTGCGCAGCCCCAGCCGCCGGGCCACCACCAGGATCACCAGCGTCGCCCCGGTGACGATGCCGAGGCCGCCGACCTGGGTGAGCACGGTGATCATCACGAGCCCGAAGTCGTTCCAGTAGTTCGGGGTGTCCACCACCGCCATGCCGGTCACCGAGACCGCCGAGGTCGCGGTGAACAGGGCGGTCAGGAACGGGGTGTAACTGTGCTCGCTGGTGGCCCAGGGCAGCATCAGCAGCCCGGTGCCGAGCAGGATCGCCACCAGGAAGCCGAACGGCACGATCCGTACGGGGTGACGGAGAAGCCGGCGCACCAGACAATCTTCCTTTTCCATCGCGATCCGGGTGTCGAAACCGGCATGCCCAGGGTTCATCCGCCCGTCAGCCGCCGACCAACTCGCCGTCAATCCGGACAGGTCTGCTGAGGCGGATCCCTCGACGACAGGAGACGGCGTTGCGACGTACCCTTTCCGCCCTCGGAGTGGCCGGGGCCCTGCTCGCGGCCGCCGTGGCCGTGCCGACCGTGGCCGCGTCGGCCGCCCCGGCGCCCGCCGCCGAGCGGGCCCGGGCGACCGACCGCCCCCTCGTCATCGCCCACCGCGGCGCCAGCGGCTACCGGCCGGAGCACACCCTGGAGGCCTACCGGCTGGCGATCCGGCAGGGCGCGGACTACATCGAGCCGGACCTGGTCGCGACCCGCGACGGCGCGCTGGTCGCCCGGCACGAGAACGAGATCAGCGGTACGACCGACGTGGCCGCCCGCCCCGAGTTCGCCGCCCGCAAGGCCACGAAGACCATCGACGGCGTCGCGGTCACCGGCTGGTTCACCGAGGACTTCACCCTGGCCGAGCTGAAGACGCTGCGGGCCAAGGAGCGGCTGCCGCAGGTGCGCGTCGGCAACACCGCGTTCGACGGGCGGTTCGACGTGCCCACCCTCCAGGAGGTCATCGACCTGGCCCGCGCCGAAGGGCGGGCGCGGGGGCGCACGATCGGCGTCTACCCGGAGACCAAGCACCCCACCTACTTCGCGTCCATCGGGCTGCCGCTGGAGGAGCCGCTGGTCGAGGTGCTGCGGCGCAACAAGCTGACCCACCGGAACTCGCCGGTGATCATCCAGTCCTTCGAGACGGCCAACCTGCGCAAGCTGGACCGGATGATCGACGTCAAGCTCGCCCAGCTCCTCGACGCCACCGGCCGCCCGTACGACTTCACCGTCGCCGGCGACGCCCGCACCTACCAGGACCTGGCGAAGCCGGCCGGCCTGAAGTGGATCGCCGGCTACGCCGACGGTGTCGGCGCGCAGAAGAACCTGATCGTCCCGCGCGACGCCACCGGCAAGCTGCTCGCCCCGACCACCCTGGTCCGGGACGCGCACCGGGAGCGGCTGGTCGTGCACGCCTGGACGTTCCGGGCGGAGAACCAGTTCCTGCCGGCCGACTTCCGGATCGGCACCGACCCGAACGCCCGCGGCGACATCCAGGCCGAGTACGAGCTGTTCCTCGGCCTCGGCTTGGACGGCATCTTCAGCGACCACCCGGACACCGCCGTCGCCGCCCGGGAGGGTCTCGCCCGACGCTGACCGATCCCGCCGCCCCGTCGCCGGCCCGTCACCCTCCCCCGGGTGCCGGGCCGGCGTCGTTGTCGGGGTGCCCGTGGTGCCCGTGGTGCCCGGGGTGGCCGTGGTGCCCGGGCGGGCTGTCCGTGCCCCGCGCACCTGTGTCACGTGCCTGTCGAGCTGATGTCGCAGACGATTCAGGTGTGCCGGGTGGCTGCGTGGACGCTGTCGAGCTGCCCCATGTATAGGGCAGCCCCCGGCCCGATGACGTCCACCCCGACCGGTGACCTGAGGGGCAGCGGACGCCGAAGATCTTGGTACGAAACGGCCCCTCCAGGGGCGTCTTCGTACCAAGATCTCGCAGGCGGTCCAGCGAGGCAGGTGCCTGACGGGGAGGCGCGGCCGGCGGGCGGCGGGCGGAATACGGCATTCGGTGGGTGTCGGTGGCGCGGGGCGACACAGGAGCGTTTCCATCGATGGCCCGGAGACCCATCGCGGACGTGCGCCGTCACTGCCGGGTCGTGACCGTTGTAACTCTCGGCCACCCCACCCCTGTTACTTGTGTGTTTCGGCCACATAGCCCGTGCGTGACGTCACTTCTAGCGTGAGCCGTCACATGTAGTTCCCTACCTCCGAGTCCTCACGTGGAGTCGCAATGACGGTCCGGACGACGCGGCGGGTGTTCCTCTCCGCCGCCACCATGATGGCCGCGGCGCTCGCCGCCACGGCCTGTGGCAGCCCGCAGGAAACCGCCTCCGGCGGCGGTGACAGCGCCGCCCCGGTGAAGGTTGGCCTGGTGTACTCCCAGTCGGGAGCCCTCGCCAGCTACGGCAAGCAGTACATCGAGGGGTTCAAGGCCGGCCTCGACTATGCCACCAAGGGCACGAACAAGGTCGGCGACCGGACGATCGAGATCACCGAGGTCGACGACGCCGGTGACCCGGCGAAGGCGGTCTCCGCGGCCAAGGACCTGATCGGTAAGGGCAACAAGATCATCGCGGGCTCGACGGCGTCCGGCGTGGCGCTCCAGGTCGCCCCGATCGCCGCGCAGAACAAGGTCCTCTTCATCTCCGGGCCGGCCGCCACCGACGCGGTGACCGGCGCGAACAAGTACACGTTCCGCTCCGGGCGGCAGTCGTACCAGGACGTGGTGACCGCCAAGTCGTTCATCGGCGACCCGGCCGGCAAGAAGGTCGTGGTCTTCGCCCAGGACGGCGCCTTCGGCGACGCCAACGAGGCCGCCGTCAAGACCGTCATCGGCGGCGCGGGCGCGACCGTCAGCAGCGTCCGGGCCCCGGCGAGCGCCACCGAGTTCACCCCGTTCGCCAGCCAGATCAAGTCCGCCAAGCCGGACCTGCTCTTCGTCGCCTGGGCCGGCACCACCGCCCCGGCCATGTGGCAGACCCTCGACCAGCAGGGCGTGCTCTCCTCCACCACCGTCGTCACCGGCCTGGACATCCGCGCCTCGTGGCCGACCTTCGGCGCCGCCGGCGCCAAGATCTCCTTCCTGTCGCACTACTTCGACGGGGCCTCCGACAACGAGGCCGCCAAGGCGCTGAAGGCCAAGGTCGGCACCGTCGACCTGTTCCACCCGGACGGCTTCGCCGCCGCGCAGATGGTCGTGCGCGCCGTCGAGGAGGGTGGCGACGACGTCGAGAAGATGGTCAAGGCCCTGGAGGGCTGGAGCTTCGACGGGGTCAAGGGCAAGATGAGCATCCGCGCCGAGGACCACGCGCTGCTCCAGCCGATGTTCCAGGCCAAGCTGACCGGCAGCGGCACCACGTTCACGGCCACCGCCCAGAAGGCGCTGACCGGGGACGAGACCGCGCCGCCGGCCGTGGCGATGAAGGGCTGACAACAGATGCTCGCCACCCGCGGTCTGACCTGGCGGATCGGTGAGGTCGCCATCGTCGACAGCGTCTACCTCGACCTGGCGCCCGGGGAGTTCCTCGGCGTCATCGGGCCGAACGGCGCCGGCAAGACCTCACTGTTCAACCTGATCACCGGCGTACGCCGGGCCACGGAAGGTCGGATCACCCTCGACGGGGAGGACATCGGCTCCCTCCCGCCGCACCGGCGGGCCCGCCTCGGGCTCGGCCGTACCTTCCAGGCATCCTCGGTCTTCGGTTCGCTCAGCGTGCGGGAGAACGTCCGGCTCGCCGTGCAGGCGCACCGCGGGGGCTCGATGAAGCTGTGGCGGCGGGCGGCGGCCGACCGTGAGGTCGCCGCCGCCGCCGACGCGGCGCTCGACCGGGTCGGCCTCGCCCACCGGGGCGAGGCCCTCGCCGGCACCCTCGCCCACGGCGAGAAGCGGAAGCTGGAGATCGCCCTGCTGCTCGCCGGGGAGCCCCGCGTCATGCTGCTCGACGAGCCGATGGCCGGCGTCAGCGCCGAGGACGTGCCCGAACTCGTCTCGGTGATCCGCTCGCTGACCGGCGACAGCGGCCGGTCGGTGCTCATGGTCGAGCACCACATGGACGTCATCCTGGAGCTGGCCGACCGGATCGCCGTGATGCACCACGGCGCGCTGCTCGCCTGCGACACCCCGGAGACGGTGATGGCCAACCCCACCGTGCAAGAGGCCTACCTGGGGGAGTCGCTGTGAGCGCGAGGAATGAGCCGGGTTTGCGAGTCCCGCAGTCGCGAACGGAGACGGCACTGTGAGTGAACCGATTCTCAGCGTGGAGAACCTGTCGGTCCGGATCGCCGGGCTGCACATCCTCCAGGGGGTGTCCTTCACGGTCGCCCCGACCGGCGTCACCGTCCTGCTCGGGCGCAACGGCGTCGGCAAGACGACCACGCTGCGCGCGATCGTCGGCCTCACGCCGCGTGGCGGCGAGGTCCGGGGCACGATCCGGATGGGCGCGCAGAGCCTGCTGGCCCGGCCGACCCACCGGCTGATCCGCGGCGGGCTCGGCTACGTGCCGGAGGACCGCTGCGTGTTCGCCGGGCTCACCGTCACGGAAAACCTGCGGCTCGCCGAACGCCGCGGCACCACCCCGGCCTACGACAAGGTCTACGCCCTCTTCCCAGAGCTGGACCGGCGCGGACGGCAACGGGCCGGCTCGCTCTCCGGCGGGCAGCAGCAGATGCTCGCGATCGGCCGCGTGCTGCTCAACGACAACCGGCTGCTGCTGATCGACGAGCCGACCAAGGGCCTCGCGCCGAAGGTGGTGACCGAGGTGGCCGAGGTGCTGGAACGGGTCGCCGAGTCCGTGCCGGTGCTGCTGGTCGAGCAGAACCTGGCGGTGGTCCGGCGGCTCGCCCGGGACGCGGTCGTGCTGGCCGCCGGGCAGGTGGTCTGGACCGGCGACGCCCAGGAGCTGCTGCTGGAGACCGCCCTGACCAAGTCGTTGCTGGGCGTGGGCTCGGCTGAGGGGCACGCGCCGAGCGCGAGGAGTGAGCTTGCGAGCCCCGCAGGCGCGAGGAAGGACCAGCACTGATGGACACCGTCATCCTGTTGGCGCTGACCGGGCTCGGCCTGGCGGCGCTCTACTTCCTGGTCGCCAGCGGGCTCTCCCTGGTCTTCGGCCTCGCCGACGTGCTCAACTTCGCGCACGGCGTCTTCCTCGGCGTCGGCGCGTACGGGACCTGGTGGGCGGCGCACAACCTGCCCGGCGCCGGCTCGGACGGCTTCGGCTTCGTGGTCGCCGTCGCCTTCGGGGTGGCCGCCGGCACGCTGGTGGCGATGCTGGTCGAGCTGGTGCTGATCCGGCCGCTCTACTCCCGCACCATCGAGCAGGTGCTGGTCACCGTCGGTCTCTCGCTGGCCGGCGTGGCCCTGCTCCAGGCCACCTGGGGCGCGGACGCCCGGCCGTTCCCGCGCCCCGAGTGGACCCGGCAGGTCACCTCGATCCTCGGCGCGAACGTGCCCAACGGCGGCCTGCTGTTGATCATCGCCGCGGTGCTGGTGCTCGGCGCGATCCTCGCCTTCCTCCGCTGGACCCGCTACGGCCTGATCATCCGGGCCGGCGTCGAGAACCGGGAGATGGTCACCGCGCTCGGCATCGACGTGCGCAAGGCGTTCACCCTCGTCTTCGCGATCGGCGGGGCGGCGGCGGCGCTGGCCGGCGCGCTCGGCGGCGTCTACTTCGGCACCGTCTCGCCCGGCCAGGGCAGCTCGCTGCTGATCTTCGCGTTCATCGTGGTGGTCATCGGCGGGATGGGCTCGGTGGTCGGCTCCGCGTACGCGGCCGTCGCCGTCGGGCTGACGCAACAGTTCGTGAACTACTACGGCACCTCCGGGCTGGGCGACATCTGCGTGGTCGCGCTGCTGGCCGTGGTGCTGCTGCTGCGCCCGCAGGGCATCGCCGGAAAGGTGGCAACGGCATGACCGAGGTCAAGAGCCCCGAGGTACCGGCTCCGCCCGCGGCGGTGCCCGACGAGCTGGACCCGCGCCGGGGACGCTGGCACGGACTGCGCCCGTTCCTGCCACTGGTCGCGCTGGTGGTCGCGCTGATCCTGCCGTACTCCACGCTGCACCTGCCGGGCATCTTCGAGGGGGCGCTCAACTCCCCGGGCACCCTGCAACTGCTCGCCGTCTGCCTGGTCTTCGGCGGCCTGGCCGCCGGGTACGACCTGCTCTTCGGCCGCACCGGGATGCTGTCCTTCGGGCACGCCCTCTACTTCGCCGCCGGCGTCTACGGCACGGACATCCTGATCACCAAGGCGGGGCTGCCGCTGTGGCAGGCGGCACTGCTGGCGATCACCGGCGGGACGATCCTCGCCGCGCTGCTCGGCGCGGTGGCGCTGCGCACGGTCGGCATCGCGTTCGCCATGGTGACGCTGGCCTTCGCCCAGGTCGGTGCGATCCTGGTGGCCCGCGACTTCGGCGGGCTGACCGGCGGCGAGGAGGGCCTGCCGCTGGACGTCTCCGGGCTGCCGCAGGCGCTGGTCGGGGTCACCAACACGGTCAACCTCTACTGGCTGGCGCTGGCGTACCTGGTCGTGGTGGTCTTCGTCGTGCATCGGGTCTCCGGCTCGCCGACCGGGCGGGTGCTCGCCGGCCTGCGCGACGACGAGCGGCGGGTCGGGGTGCTCGGGCTCGACCCGTACCGGTTCAAGCTGGTGGCGTTCACCCTTGCGGGTGGGCTGGCGGCGGCCGGCGGCGTGGTCTACGTCCTGATCGTCAGCGGTGCGAACCCGCACATCACCTCCTCCGAGTGGACCCTGGCGCTGCTGGTCATGGTGGTGCTCGGCGGGCCGGGCACCCGGTGGGGCCCGGTGATCGGCGGCATCCTCTACATGTACCTGGACCACCGCCTGGTCGCGTTCGGCACCTCCGACGCGGTGGAGGCGCTGCCCGGGTTCCTGAGCCGCCCGCTGTCGCAGCCGCTGTTCGTGCTGGGCACGGTCTTCATCCTGGCCGTCTACTTCTTCCCCGGCGGCCTGGCCAGCCTCGCCCCCCGCGTGGCACTCCTACGCCACTCGCTCCGCCGCCCCCCTCGCCCCTGACCGACCCCCACCCACCCGGCCTCCGCCCGGCCCGACAGACCCCGTTGATCATGAAGTTGCCGCGAAACGCCGTTGACGGTGGCAATAACCTCATGATCGACGGGGTCTCTGTCGTGGGGCGACGCTGGTCGGGCGGGCCGGCGTACCGGACGACATCGCCGAGGCCGTCCGGTACCTGGCCGGCCACGTCACCGGCCGGGTACTCGGCGTCGACGGCGGCTCCGCCCTCGGGCGCTGACAGCTGCGCGACGGGCCGGGATATCCAGCGGAGCACAGAGCGACCGGGTGTCGCGGCCCCCCGTGCGGCCGCGACACCCGGTCGCCTGCGCCGTCGATCAGCCGTTGAGCATCTCGTACGCCAACTTCGGTGCCTGCTGCGCGGCGTCGCCGCTCGGCGCGGCGAGCTTCGGCGCCGCGCCGTAGTCGAGGTACTTCACCACGTACGTCCAGGCCTTCGCCTTGCCGGCGGCCGGCACGTCCACGGTGAGCGAGGCGAGGTTGCCGTCGGCGCCGACGACGGCGGTGAAGGGCACCTGCCGGGCGGCGTCGCCGAGGGCCGCGACCTCCTCCTCGCCGACCGCCTCGGCAGCCGCACCGCCGGTCAGGTCGACGATCCCGGCGTACGTCCGGTCGCTCTTCTCCTCGACCCTGGTGGCGGCCTCGATGATCGGCCCGGCGTTGCCGACGTCCGCCCCCTCGTACGTCGGGGTGCTCTCCGGATCGGTCAGCCGGGCCCGGTCCAGCTCCATCCAGCGGTTCGGTAGTTTCGGCAGCCCGGTGAGCCCCTCGGTGCCGGTGAACTTCACCTTCATCCAGGTCCGCTCCTGGACCACCAGGAACGACATCCGGGTGGTGAAGCCGTGCTCCGGGTCCTTCACCGCGGCGGTGAGGTCGATGCCCTTCGCGTCCGGGTCCACCACGCCGGACAGGTCCGCGGTGGCGTCCTTGCCGGTGAACCGGAACGCACCCTCGGTGCCGTCCGGCACCGCCGCGAGGAGCGCCTGCTTGGGCGTGGCGGTCGGGCTCGCCTGACCCGAGGCGGTTTCTCCGGCCTCGGAACCCGTCCCGATCGCGCCGCACCCGGCGAGCAGAGTGGTCGCGGTGAGGACGGCGGCCAGGGCGCCGGCGTTCCGTCGGACGGTGCCGGCGCGGCCGGTTCCGTTCGTCATCATGGTCTCTTCCTTCACGAGTCTGGCGTCTGCCGGGACAGATGCTGCCGGCCGGTACGGCGGAACCACTGCCGATATGCTGCGGTCCGACTGCCGTGCACTGCCGTGGCGCACGCAGCGGGGGTGTCAGGAGCGGGAAACTCGCATGTCAGGGACGCTGCGCTTCGAGGTTCTCGGGCCCCAGCGGGCCTGGTGCGGCGAGCGGGAGATCGACCTCGGGCCGGGCAAGCAGCGCGCCGTGCTGGCCGTGTTGCTGCTCGCCGCCGGCCGCCCGGTCACCACCGCGCAGATCGTGGACGCGGTCTGGCCGGACGAGCCGCCGGCGAACGGCACGAACGTGGTGCAGAAGTACGTCGCCGGGCTGCGCCGGGTGATCGAGCCGGAGCGGTCACCGCGCAGCCCCGGCCAGGTACTCACCCTGACCGACGCCGGTTACCAGCTTCGTGTCGGGCCGGAGGCGGTCGACGCTGTGCGCTTCGAGCGGGGGATCCGCCGGGCCGAGCGGCTCCGTGCGGAGGGCCGGGCCGCCGAGGCGGTGAGCGAGCTGAAATCCACGTTGGAGCTGTGGCACGGCGAGCCGTTCACCGGCTTCGCCGGCCCGTACTTCGAGTCCGCCCGGCAACGCTGGGTCGAGCTGCGGGCCACCGCACTGGAGAGCTGGGCCGACCTGGAGCTGCGTCTGGGCCGGCACCGGGAGCTGATCGGCGAGCTGGTGGACCTGACCGCGGAGTTCCCGGTGCGGGAGCGGCTCAGGCACCAGTTGATGCTGGCGCTGTATCGCGGCGGACGGCAGGCCGAAGCGCTGGCCGCCTATCGGGAGTTCGCCGAGATGCTGCGCGACGAGTACGGCATCGAGCCGGGCGACGCGCTCCAGGACCTGCACCGCCGCATCCTTCGTTCCGACCCGGCGCTCATGCCGACCACTGCCGGGCCACTGCCGCCGGCTGCCGCCGAGGTGGCTCCGCCGGCGGAGCCGGCACCGACCGTCGCGGCCCCGCCGGCGGAGCCGGCACCGACCGTCGCGGCTCCACCGGCGGAGCCGGCACCGACCGTCGCGGCCCCGCCGGTCGGGCCACCCGCCGCGTCCTCACCTCCGCCGGCACCGTCGTCCCCGGCATCGCCACCGTCGGCACCATCCACTTCGGCGGCCGCCCCGTCCGGGCCGCCGGCCGTACCGCCGCCGGCCGGGCCGCTGCCCGTCAGCTCACCGCCCGCCGGCCCGGTGCCCCAGCCGGCGTACGGTCCGCCCCCGGCCGCCGCACTGCCGCCCGTGGTCGACGCCAAGCGCCCGAGGACGCCGTTGCCCCGCTGGGCGAGCGCGACCGCCACGATCGCCGGTACCGCGCTCGTTCTGCTCTCGTTCGGGTGCCTCACCTGGCTGGTGATCCTGGCGTACGCCGCCTGGCGGCGCAGTTGGCGCCTGGCTCTCGTCGGCGTCGGCTACCTGGTCGTCCTCGCGGTCGAGGTGGCCATGCTCGACGTGGAGAATCCGGACGCCGAGGTGCCCGGACCGCAGGCGGTGCTCTTCCTCGGCCTGGCCGCGATCACCTGGTTGGTCGGGGCGGCACACGTGGTCCTGCTCAGCCGCGGGGTCTGGGCGGCGCTCACCGGTGGCCAGGGCAGTGCCAGACACCGCGCCGAGGAGGAGCGGCGGATCCGCCGTGAGCACGCCCGTTACCTGCTCTACCACTACCCGGCCGCCCGGAACGAGTTGCGCATCGGGCGGCCCGACCTGTCCCGGACGTTCGACGACGGCGGCCTGGTCGACGTCAACACCGTTCCCGAGGTGGTGCTCGCCGGCCTGCCGGGGCTCACCGCGGACCAGTGCCGCCAGATCGCGGTGGACCGCTGGCTGCGCGGCCCGTACGCCTCGATGGAGGAACTCGCCGGCCGTTGCCTGCTGCCGCCGACCGTCACCGACCGGCTCCGTGAGCTGCTGTTCTTCCTGCCCCCGGCACAGGCTCCCACGCCGGAGCGACCGCCACCGGCCGGATCGTGACCGGAACCTCCGGCGTGAACCGGGGCGCGGTCGTCCGGCGCTGGTAGAAATGCCGGATGAGCCAGGATCGGACGGCGGTACGGGAGCGGGCCGAGGCGGTGCTGCGGCGGTTGGCCGGCGAGCACGCCCGGCTCCGCGAGGACCAGTGGCGGGCGATCGAGGCGCTGGTGGTCGACCGGCGCCGGGTGCTCTGCGTGCAGCGCACCGGGTGGGGCAAGTCGGCCGTCTACTTCGTGGCTACTGCCCTGCTGCGGGGGCGCGACCACGATGCCGCCGCCGGACAGGGCGACGGGGGCGGCACCGGCCCGACCGTGATCGTCTCGCCGCTGCTGGCGCTGATGCGCAACCAGGTCGAGTCGGCGGCCCGCGCCGGCATCCGGGCCCGCACGATCAACTCGGCCAACCTCGACGAGTGGGACGAGATCACCGCCGAGATCCACGCCGGGGCCGTCGACGTGCTGCTGATCAGCCCCGAGCGGCTCAACAACCCAGATTTCCGGGACACGGTGCTGCCGAAGCTGGCCGCCACCACCGGCCTGCTGGTGGTCGACGAGGCGCACTGCGTCTCCGACTGGGGGCACGACTTCCGGCCGGACTACCGGCGGCTGCGTACCTTCCTCAACAACCTGCCCGAGCGGACCCCGGTGCTCGCCACCACGGCCACCGCCAACGCCCGGGTCACCGCCGACGTCGCCGAGCAGCTGGGCGACGCCCTCGTGCTGCGCGGCAGCCTGGACCGGGAGTCGCTGCGCCTCGGCGTACTCGACCTGCCGACCCCGGCGCACCGGCTGGCCTGGCTCGCCGACCACCTGGACCGGCTGCCCGGGTCGGGCATCGTCTACACGCTCACCGTCGCCGCGGCGGGGGAGACCGCCGAGTTCCTCCGTTCCCGGGGCTACGCGGTCGCCTCCTACACCGGCCAGGCCGAGGACGCCGACCGGCGCGCCGCCGAGCAGGACCTGCTGGACAACAAGATCAAGGCGCTGGTCGCCACGAGCGCCCTGGGCATGGGCTTCGACAAGCCCGACCTGGGCTTCGTGGTGCACCTCGGCGCGCCGCCCTCGCCGATCGCGTACTACCAGCAGGTCGGCCGCGCGGGCCGCGCCGTCGCGCACGCCGAGGTGCTGCTGCTGCCCGGCGTCGAGGACGCCGCGATCTGGCGCTACTTCGCCTCGCTGGCGTTCCCGCCGGAGGAGCAGGTCCGGGCGGTGTTGGCGGCCCTGCACACCGACCGCCCGCTCTCCACGCAGGCCCTCGAACCGATCGTCGACCTGCGCCGGGCCCGGCTGGAGCTGATGCTCAAGGTGCTCGACGTCGACGGCGCGGTCCGCCGGGTGCGCGGCGGCTGGCTCGCCACCGGCGAGCCCTGGGTCTACGACGAGGCCCGGTTGCGCCGCGTCGCCCAGGCGCGCACCGCCGAGCAGCAGGCCATGCGGGAGTACGCGACCACGCCCGACTGCCGGCTGCGCTACCTGCGCGAGTGCCTGGACGACGCCGGGGCGACCGGCTGCGGCCGGTGCGACCGCTGCGCCGGCCCGCTGTTCACGCCCGAGGTGTCCGACGTCGCGCTGACCGCCGCGCAGACCTTCCTCGGCCGACCCGGCGTGGAGATCGCGCCGAAGAAGCTCTGGCCGACCGGGCTGGAGGCGGTGGGCGTACCGCTCAAGGGGCGGATCGCCCCGGCGGAGCAGGCGCTGCCGGGGCGCGGGGTGGGGCGGCTGTCCGACCTGGGGTGGGGCGGCCGGCTGCGCGACCTGGTGGCGCCGGAGGCGCCCGACGTCGCCGTCCCCGACGACGTGGCCGCCGCCGTGGTCGAGGTGCTGAAGGCGTGGGCGCACGGGGACGACCCGTGGCCGCGCCGCCCGGTCGGCGTGGTCGCGGTCGGCTCGCGCAGCAGGCCCCGGCTGGTCGGCTCGCTCGCCGAGCGGATCGCCGCCGTCGGCCGGCTGCCGATGCTCGGCCGGGTGACGGCGGCCGGCCCGGCCGGCGGGGGCCCGCGCGGCAACAGCGCCCAGCGGGTACGCGCGCTGCACGGTGCCTTCAGCGTGCCGGAGGACCTGGCCGACACCCTCGCCGGCCTCGACGGACCGGTGCTCCTCGTCGACGACCTGGTCGACTCGGGTTGGACGATGACGATGGTCGCCCGGGAGCTGCGCCGGGCCGGCGCCCCCGACGTGCTGCCCCTTGCCCTGGCGGTGGCCGGCTGAGCCGCGCGTCCGTGTCGCAGACCGGGCGGGGAAGTTCCCGGGCGGGCGGGATTGCGACCGCCGCCACGCCGAGTCGCCGCCGGGGCGGCGCGACCGTGACGGAGGGTAGCGTGAGCGGCATGACCGATCAGCAGCCCGGGCGTGAGCGGGACGGCGGCGGTGCCTGACCGGGCGTCGGCCGTGCCGGACCAGGGATCGACGGTGCGTGAGCAGACCTCGGCGGTGCCGGACCAGTCCCCGGCCGGGCCGGACCAGGTGTCGGCCGGGCCGGACCAGTCCCCGGCCGGGCCGGACCAGTCCCCGGTCGGGCCGGAGCAGGTGTCGGCCGTGCCGGACCGGAGCACGCTCCGGCTGGCGCTGGTCGTCGGCGGCCTGGTGCTCGCGGTGCTGCTCGGCTTCGGTCTCGGCCGGCTCAACGGCGGTGGCCCGGCAGGGTCGGCGGGGCGGGACAGCGCCCTGGCCGATCACGCCCACGCCCCCGGGACGGGCGCGCACGAGCACGGCGCCGACCAGGGCGCGGCGGCGGAGGCGGCGGGACTCTCGGTCACCTCGGCCGGCTACACGCTCGCCCCCGTGGCGTCGTCGTTCACCGCCGGCCGGCCGGGCGAGCTGCGCTTCCAGGTGCGCGACGCGCAGCGCCGCCCGGTGACGCGGTTCGCCGTCGTGCACGACAAGCCGATGCACCTGATCGTGGTGCGCCGCGACCTGACCGGCTATCAGCACCTGCACCCGACCATGGCCGCCGACGGCACGTGGTCGGTGCCGCTGACCCTGCCGCAGCCGGGCGTCTGGCGCGCGTACGCCGACTTCACCGCGCTCGCCGACGACGGCCGGCAGACGGCGGTGACGCTCGGGGTGGACCTGGTCGCGCCCGGCGGCTACCAGCCGCTGCCGTTGCCGGCGCCGGCCACCTCGGCCACGGTCGACGGGTTCACCGTCGGCTACCAGGGCACACCGCAGGCGGGTCTGACCGTCCCGCTGACCTTCCGCTTCGGCTCGGCCGCCGGCGGCACCCCGACGCTGGAGCGCTACCTCGGCGCGTACGGCCACCTGGTCGCGTTGCGCGAGGGCGACCTGGGTTACCTGCACGTCCACCCGGAGCCGCAGACGGTCGACGGGGCGGTGACGTTCTGGGTGACCACGCCCGGCCCGGGCCGGTACCGGCTCTACCTCGACTTCCAGGTCGGCGGCGTGGTGCGGACCGCCGAGTTCACCCTGACCGTGCCCTGATCCTCCGGCGGCCGGCCCCACCGTGGCCGCCGGCCGCGCGGTCGCCATCGCCGCTGGCACTGCGGGTGGTGCCTCGGCCCGCGCTGCGGGTGGCGGTGGTGCGGGTGGCGGCTCAGCCGGCGCGCCGGATCGGGCGGCGGGCCAGGTAGCGCAGCAGGTCGCGGATGTGGTGCTTCTCCTCGGCCGGTACGGTCGGGTCGGCCAGCCGTTGCAGGATCACCCGGACGTCCGCCTCGACCGGGCCGTCGTCGACGCGTCGACGGGGCGCCGGGCCGGCGTCGGGCAGGCCGAGCGCGCGGAACGCGGCCGCGACCGGCAGGTCCAGCGCGGCGCAGAAACCCCGCACCTTGGCGAGCTCGGGGTAGTCCTGCCAGTCCCCGGCGAGCCAGCGGAACACGGTGGAGCGACCGACGCCGGTGTGGGACGCCAGGTCCGTCACGGTCCACCCGCGTTCCTCGCGGGCGTCGTCGATGGCGCGCCGCACGAAGCGGGCGAAGGCCATCTGCGGCGATACCTCTACCGAACCCATCCCTGCGGGTCTTCCCTCCCGACCGGCACCCGGCGGTGCGCCTCCGAGGGTAGTACGAAAAGGTATGGAAACAATTGACTGACCGACCAGACCGTCCCGTGGGCGGGACTTTTTCGCCGGAACAATGACGCGAATCACCCGGGACCGAGCGATGGTTGTCGCTTCTCAACCAATCTGTGAGCGGCTGGGGCGCCGCGGCACCGGCGCGCCCGCGCGGGATCGGGGCGGCGGGCGACGGCGTTGGCCGAGGACGCCACGCGACGAGGGGCCGCGAACAGCGGCGCCGGCGCGGTGACGGTCGGCGTCCGGGCCGCGATCGGCCGCGCCGGCGCGGTGCCGGGCCGGCGTCGGGCGATCGCGCTAGCGCGGTGCGGCGCCGGCGTCCGGGGTGGTTGCGGGGAGCAGCGTCGCCAGCCGTGGGGTGACGTCCCACTGGCCGACCAGGTCCCGGTACTCCGCCCGCTGGCCGTCCGTCGGGGCGGTGCCGGTGCGCCGGGCCCGGATGAGCAGGTTGCGCGGGGTGTGTCGGGAGTCGACGAACTCCACCACCTCGGCCCGGTAGCCGTGCAGCCGGAGCAGCCCGGCCCGCAGCGCGTCGGTGAGGACGTCCGCGAAGCGCTCGCGCAGGATGCCCTGCCGGGTCAGCAGGTCGTACGGCGCGGGGGCCGGCCTGGCGCGCAGCTGGGCGGCGACGTCGTGGTGGCAGCACGGCGCGGCGAGCACCCAGCGGGCCCGCCAGCGCACCGCCCGAGCCAGCGCCTCGTCGGTGGCGGTGTCGCAGGCGTGCAGCGCCAGCACCAGGTCGGGGGCGGGCTCCACGACGGCGTCGGCGATCGTGCCGGCCACGAAGCTGACCCGCTCGGCCCAGCCGAGCCGCTCGGCCAGCTCGGTGTTGCGGCGGCGCTGGTCCTCCCGGACGTCCACGCCGACCAGCTCGACGTCGAGCCCCCGCCGCGCCAGCCACCGGTACGCGGCGAAGGTCAGGTACGCGTTGCCGCACCCCAGGTCGACGACGCGTAGCGGCCCGGTCAGGTCGTCGGGGAGGGTCGCCGCCAGCGCCCGCAGGAACGCGTCGACCTGTCGGCGTTTGGCCGCCGAGCCCCCGATCTCCGCGAAGATCGGGTCGCCCGGGTCGAGCAGGTACTCCTTCGCCCGGTCGTGCCCGCCCGGCTCGGCGACCGGCCGGGCCGCGGCGGCCCGGTGCACCTGCGCCTCGCCCGACTTGGTCACCCGCAGTTGCAGCGTCGCGTCGGCGGTCTCCACGTGCCAGTTGCCGAACGGCTCGGCCAGCAGCGCGTCCACCGCCGCGTCCGCCTCCGGGCCGGGGGCGACGTTGCGGGTGTACGGCCGGGAGCCGTCGGAGGTGGAGATCTGCAGCCGGGGACCGGCCTTCAGCGCGACCGGCCGCAGTTCGGCGCGGACCATCGAGGGGCGGTGCCCGCGCCGGCGTCCGGCGGCCACCGCCCGCGTCAGCGCGGGGTCGAGCAACAGCGCCCGAACCTCGGTCAGGGCGGCATCCAGCGGTTCGGGCATTGCTCCATCTTCCTCGTCGTCGGCGGCGCACCGCCGGGCGGCCCGACCCTCTCGGGCACGCTGCGCTCCCGCGGACGCGCCGCGTGCGCCCCGACCACGCGCGGTGGTGCGGTGGGCGGGTGGGGGCCGGTCGCGTTCGGTCGTCCGGTCGCGCGGGCCTTCATCCGGTCACGACGGCGACATCCCCGCACCGGGGAACGGTACGGGGATGTCGGGTGTCGTGCTCGGGTCAGTCGGCGGTCGCCTCGGCCGGCGTACCGGCGGCGGAGCCACCGCCACCACGACGGCGCCGGCGGCGGCGCGGCTTCGGGGCCTCGCCCGCGGCGGGGGCGGGGGCGGGGGCGGCGGCGGCCTCGGTGGTGATCACCGCGGTCGGCTCGCCCGAGACGGTCTCGCCGGCGCGGCGACGCCGGCGGCGACGCGGGGTGCGGGTGCCTTCCTCGGCGGCCTCGGCCGGCGCGTCGGCGCCCGGCCCGCCGGTCTCCCCGGTGGCGTGGCCCTGGCGGCGCTCGCCGCGACCGCGACCGTCGCCGCGCCGGGAGCCCCGGCCCTCGCCCCGGCGGGACCGGCCACCGCCCAGGTCTTCCTCCACCTCGGCCGCCAGGCCGGCGCGGGTGCGCTCGGCCGTCGGCAGGGTGCCGGTGATCTCGGTGGAGATGTGCAGGTCGGTGTAGAGGTGCGGGGACGTGTGGTACGTCTCCGGCGGCTCCGGCATCTCCAGGCCCAGCGTCTTGTCGATGATCCGCCAGCGGGGCATGTCGTCCCAGTCGACGAAGGTCACCGCGACGCCGCTCGCCCCGGCCCGGCCGGTGCGACCGATCCGGTGGGTGTAGGTGTCCTGGTCCTCGGGGCAGTCGTAGTTGATCACGTGCGTGACACCGCTGACGTCGATGCCCCGGGCGGCGACGTCGGTGGCGACCAGGGTGTCGATCTTGCCCGCCCGGAACGCCCGCAGTGCCCGCTCGCGCGCGCCCTGCCCGAGGTCGCCGTGCACGGCGGCGACGGCGAAGCCCCGGAAGTCGAGGTCCTCGGCGACCCGGTCGGCGGCCCGCTTGGTGCGGGTGAAGATCATGGTCAGCCCGCGACCCTCGGCCTGCAGGATGCGGGCCACGATCTCGATCTTGTTCATCGAGTGGGTGCGGTAGGCCAGCTGCTCGGTCTGCGGCGACGGCCCCGTCTCGGCGGTGTGGCCCGCGTGGATCGTCACCGGGTGGCGCAGGAAGCGCCGGGAGAGGGTGACGATCGGGTCGGGCATGGTCGCCGAGAAGAGCATCGTCTGCCGGTCCTCCGGCAGCATCGCGAGGATCCGCTCGACGTCGTCGAGGAAGCCCAGGTCGAGCATCCGGTCGGCCTCGTCGAGGACCAGCGCGTGCACCCGGTCCAGGCGCAGGTGCTTCTGCTTGGCCAGGTCCAGCAGGCGGCCGGGGGTGCCGACCAGGATCTCCACACCCTTGCGCAGCGCGTCGACCTGCGGCTCGTAAGCCACGCCGCCGTAGATCGGCAGCACCCGGACGCCCCGCGTCCGGGCCGCGGCGGCGAGGTCCTTGGCGACCTGGATGCCCAGCTCGCGGGTGGGCACGACGACCAGCGCCTGCGGCACGCCGTCGCCGCCCTCCTCGGGCGCGAAGACGCGCTCCAGCAGCGGTACGCCGAAGCCGAGGGTCTTGCCGGTGCCGGTGGGCGCCTGGCCGATCAGGTCGGTGCCGCGCAGCGCGATCGGGAGCGCGTACTCCTGGATGGCGAACGCGCGGGTGATGCCGGCCGCGGCCAGCGCGTCGACGGTCTCCTGACGCGCGCCCAGCTCGGCGAAGGTGGGTGCCTCCGGACGCACCGGAGCGGTGGCGGCCAGCTCCTGGCCGTCCATGAGTTCTTGGGTCAGCTCGCTCATATGGATTTGGGGGTGCCCTCTCGTGGGTGCGCCCCGTCATGTCCTCAGGGCGCGATCGGTGTGGCGCGGGCCACACGGTCGGCGGCAGAATGCCTGGCCGGACCGGGCCGCACGCGCGCCGTGGAGTCGGACTTCGATCGGACCGACCGGTCTGTTGGACCGGCCTGGCCAGCTCGGCGCCCACGGCAACTGCTCCATGTTACCTGAACAGCACGCCGGTCGTCCTGATTCCTGGCGCAGGTGGCGGGCGCGGGGGCGCCGGGTGTGACCTGCGCCACTCCCCCCGGCGGGTGCGGGCGGGCGGTAGCCTGCGCTCGTGCCTGACCCCGACCAGACCGGCCCTGCCGTCCCTGACCTGCCCGGCCCTGCCGTTCCGGACCCGCCCGACCCTGCCGTCCCGGATCTGCTCGGCCTGGTCGCGTTCGGCGAACTGCTCGCCTTCGAGCGGATGGCCGTCGACGCCCGGCTCGCCCCCGACCTGCGCCGCCGGGCGGCCCTGAGCGAGATGGCCGCCGCCGAGATCGGCAACTACCGTCGGTTGGCCGACCGGCTCGCCGCGCTCGGCGTGCTCCCCGACGACGCGATGGCGCCGTACGTCGCGCCGCTGCAGGCGTACCACGACTCGACCGAGCCGCGGGACTGGGCGGAGGCGGTGACCAAGGCGTACGTGGGCGACGCCATCACCGACGACTTCATCCGGGAGATCGCCGCGGCCCTGGCCGAGCCGGACCGCCGGCTCGTCCTCGACGTGGTGCACGACTCCGCGTACGCCGACTTCGCCGTCGCCGAGATCCGGGCCGCCATCGCGGCCGACCCGAAGGTGGCCGGCCGGCTCTCGATGTGGGCGCGGCGGCTGGTCGGGGAGGCCCTGTCGCAGGCCGGTCGGGTCGCCGCCGACCGGGGCACGCTGACCGCCCTCATCGCGGGCAGCGACGGGGTGGACGTGCAGGGATTGTTCCGGCGGCTGACCGCCGCGCACACCACGCGGATGGCCGCCGCCGGGCTGAACAACTGACGTGCGGGCCCGACGACTGACGCACCGGCACACGGAGTGCCGGACGAGTCGGCGTGCCGGGCCGGTGGGCGGGGTCCGCGACGGGCGACGCCGTCACCCGTCGCGGGCTGCCGACCGGGTCAGCGGACGGTGAAACCGACCGCCCGCGGCGACGCCTCGGCGATCTCGACGTAGGCGACCTTGTTGACCGGCACGATCACCCGCCGGCCCTTCTCGTCGGTCAGGGAGAGGGTGCCCTCGTCCTTGGTCATGGCGTCGGTCACGATCTGCTCGATCTCGGCCGGCGACTGCGCGCTCTCCAGCACCAGCTCGCGGGGCGCGTACTGCACGCCGATCTTGACCTCCACAGTGCCTCCTCGTTCGGGCGAAAGAGCCGCCGAGGGGAAGGCTATCCGATCTCGCGCCCCGATGCTCAGGCTGACTCACCTTGCAGCGGGAAGCTGGCGATGCCCCGCCAGGAGAGCGCGGCGACCAGAGCCTCGGCCTCGGCCTTGGGCAGCTGCCGGCCGCGGGCCAGCCAGAACTGCGCGGCGGTCTCGGCCGCGCCGACCAGGCCCGAGGCGAGCAGCTCGGCGTGTGCCCGGCTGATCCCGGTGTCGGAGATGATGGTGTCGGTGATGGCCGCGATGCAGCCCTGCTCGACCCGCTCGACGCGCTGCCGCACCGCCGGGTCGTTGCGCAGGTCGGACTCGAAGACGAGGCGGAACGCCTCGCTCTCGTGGTCGACGAAGTCGAAGTACGCGCGCACCGACGCGCCGACCCGCTCCTTGTTGTCGTTGGTGCCGCGCATGGCCTCGTCGACCTTCGCGAGGATCGCGTCGCAGTGCGTGTCCAGCAGCGCGAGGTAGAGGTCCATCTTGCCGGGGAAGTGCTGGTAGAGCACGGGCTTGGAGACTCCCGCCCGTTCGGCGATGTCGTCCATCGCCGCCGCGTGGTAGCCCTGGGCGACGAACACCTCCTGAGCGGCGGCGAGCAGTTGCTTGCGGCGCGCCGAACGGGGCAGGCGGGTGGGCCGGCCGGCTGTCTGTGCACCGTTCCCCACAGCGGTCATGGGAACCTCCGAGTTTCTTCGTACGAGCCGGCATTTCACCCGAACCGGTCTGGGCTCATGGCCCGTCGCGGAATTGGCCCGCCGCTGTAACTTATCGCCACTGTCACCACACGGTAGCCTCAGCGGGGGCGACCAAGGAGCGCGCGGTGAGTGAAACAGGGCAACCCGGTGCCGCCACCCCGGGAGAGCACGGCGACGGGACGGGTCAGCAGGACGACCTGGGCCGGGCCGGCAGCGGGTGGGCGCCCTCGGCGGCCGGATGGTCCCGGGGCGAGGAGATCTCCGGGGCCCGCGAGCAGGCCTCGGCGTGGGGCCCGCCCGACCCGGGTCTCGGCTGGGCCGCCTCCTCACCCCGGCACGGCGACCTGCCGTCGCCGCTGCCCGGTCCGCCGGCCGCAGCCGAGCCGCCGGCCCGGGCCAACGGTCACCACGTCAACGGCGTCAGCCACGCCGACGACTCGCCGGTCGGCCGCCAGGCCCCGGTGAGCGCCCCGCCCGGCATCCTCGGCGAGCAGCGCCGCGACCCGGGCGGCGACCGGCTGGTGGTGCCCGCGCAGCGGCCGGCGCCCGCGGCCGAGCAGCCGTCGGTCCCGCAGCCCGGGCTCGCCGAGCCCGAGTCGGGCCCCGCCCGGCACTCCTCCGCGGACCCGTCGGCCGGCCGCCAGCCGCGCTGGGCCGACCCCGGCCTGCCGACCTCGGCCCCGCCGGCCACGCAGGTGCCGCCCGTCGGCACGGCGGCCAGCGGCTTCGAGGTGCCGCCCGGCTTCCACGCGCCGACCGTCGACCGTTCCGCCACCGAGGAGCCCTCCCCGGCCGCCGGTGCCCCCGGCTGGGTCGACCCGTTCCCGCCGGAGCCGCCGTCCCCGGCCCCCCGCCCGTTCCCGCCGGCCGGCGAGCGCCCGTCCGCGCCCGAGGCGTCGGCGGGCGACCGGCCGGTGACCGGCGACCGGCTCTCCGGCGTAGACCGCGCGCTCGGCGCGGAGCGCGCCTTCCGGCAGGAGCACGGCTCCGACCCCGACCGTGGCCCGGTCGCCGGGCAGGACCCCGCGCCGGCCCCCGCCGGGCAGGCCGGCACCTCGGGTGCCACCGGCGACCGCGTGCCGGGCGTCGGGCAGGTGGCCGCGGAGCACGCGCCGGGCGCCGACCGTGGGCCCGGTGCCGGCCGGGAACCGGGCGACCCCCACGCACCCGCCGCCGAATGGCCACCGGCGACCGAGCCGGACTGGTCCGGCCCGAACTGGAACCGGCCGAGCTGGGGCGGTGGCTGGGCGCCCCCCTGGTCCCGTGAGGAAGGCGAGCCGGCCGGCCGCCGGGCCTGGGACGAGCCCGCCACCACCGGCCGCCGGTCCCGGGCGGAGGACGAGCCGGTCGGCCGCCGGGCGCGCGAGGAGGACGAGCCCGTGGGCCGCCGGTCCCGGGAGGACCGGGCGTCGGGCTGGACCGCCGAGCCGCACCGACCCTACGAGCCGCCGCGCGCCGAGCCGGGCCGCCCCTACGAGGTCGGCCGAACCGAGTCCGCGCCGCGCCCGGCGTACGAGCCGCCGGCCGATCCCGCCGGGCGGGCGGCGTCGCCCGCGACCGACCGGTCCGTCCCGGTCCCGGCCGAGCGACCCGCCTGGGCGGGCGGGGGGCCGTCCGGCGCGCCCGCGAGCGCGCCCCCGGCTGCCTACGACCTGGCCGGCACGGCGGAGGGCACCACTCCTGCGCCGGCCGGGGACGAGGCCGCGGTCCGGCCGTTCCGGCTCCGGTCGGTGAGCGAGGAGCCGCCCCCGGTGCCGCCGGAGGCGTCGGTCGGCCCGCAGGTCGCCTCCGGTCCCGCCGCCGCGAGCGGGCCCGGGCGACGTGACCGCACCCCGTCCGCGCCCGCTCCGACGAGCGCACCTCCCTACGCGGCCCGCCGATCCGCCCCCGAACCGGCGTCGACGGCCGAGCCGGCCGGCGACGACCGGCTCCCGGACCGCCCGTTGGCGGTGTTGCCGCAGCGCGTCCCCGCCGAACCGGACGTGCCCGTCGTGCCGGAGCCGCCAGCCGTGGAGCCACCCGCCGAAACCCCGGAACTCGCCCGCATCGCCACCCATCTGCGCCGTGACGACGAGCCCGCACCGCTGCGGGAGCGGCCGGAGGGCTTCGACGTCAACGCGATCCTCGACGCCGTACGCGGGGTGGCCGGCGTCCGCGACGCGGCCCTGCGCCGCACCCCGGCCGGCGCGCACAGCCTGCGGCTCGACCTGGCCGACGGGGCCGACCCGGCCGAGGTGAGCCGGCAGGTCGCCCGCCTGCTCCAGGAGCGGATGGGGCTCGCCGCCGCCCCGCGGAACGTGCCCGGCATGCCGGCCGCCCCGGCCCCGCCGGTACGCCGCCGGTCGGCCGAGCCGCGCGCCGCCGAGACCAGGTCGCCCGGCTCCGCCGGGCCGCGGAGCGCCGAGCCGCCGGCCGCCGAGACCCGGGTGCCCGGCAGCCGCGCGGCCGGCAGCCCGACCGAGGCCCCGCAGGCCCGCGCCGAGCAGCGCCCCGAGGCGGCGCCGGAGCCCCCGCGCCGGCGCCGGCAGTCCGCCGCCCCGCACCGGGGCCGGGCCACCGTGGAGGAGCCGGGCTCGGTGTCGGCCGCCCCGGCCGGAACCCCCACCGGCAGCCCGGCGACCGTCGGCACGTCGTACTCCGGCGGGCAGGTGACGACGACGGAGTCCGCGCCGTCCCGGCCGTTGGACACCGGCGGCGCGGCCGGTCCCCGGGTGGTGATCGACCACGTCCAGGTGAGCACCTTCGGGCTCGACGCCACCGTGGAGGTGCGCCTCGTCGCCGGCGGGGAGAGCGCCGCCGGCTACTCGACGGGACCGGCGGTCGACGGGTACGTGCTGCGGCTCTGCGCGGTGGCCGCCGCGGCGGCGGTGGACGAGCTGCTCCGCGGCGGGGATCCCGGGCCGGAGCGGGGCCGCTGCTTCGTGGAGCACGCCGCGGTGGTGCCGTTCGGCAACTGCGAGGTGGCCACGGTCGTGGTGCTGCTCGTCTGCGACGGCTGGGTCGAGCAGCTCGTCGGCTCCGCGCTGGTCGCCGGCGATCCCCGGCAGGCGGTCGTCCGGGCCACCCTGTCCGCGGTCAACCGCCGGATCGAGGCGCTGCTGGCCTGAGCGCGGGGGTGTGGTCCCGACGCACCGGGGGAGCGGTGCGGGCGGCTCGCGGCCCGCGCGCCGCAGGCGTGGTCCGAACGCTGCCGCGCGCCGCGGGCGGGGTTCGACGCGCTGCCGGGCGGCGCGGGCACGGGCAGACTGGAGCGATGAAGCCCGCCACCCTCTGGCCGGACCATCTCCTCCCCGAGCACTCCGTCCCGCCGCCCTGGCCGGGGCGCGAGGTGCGCCTCGACGGCACCGTGACGTACGTCCGGGACACCCCGGCCACCGCTCCCGGCGCGGAGCCGGCGCTCTACGTGCACGGCCTGGGCGGCTCGTCGCAGAACTGGACCGACCTGGCCGGCCTGCTCGCCGACCGCCTCGACGGGCAGGCCATCGACCTGCCCGGGTTCGGCCGCAGCGAGCCGGGGCGCCGCTACACCATCCCGGCCTTCACGGAGCGGGTGATCCGCTGGATCGAGCACTCCGGCCGGGGGCCGGTGCACCTGTTCGGGAACTCGTTGGGCGGGGCGATCTCGGTGCAGGTGGCGGGGCTGCGGCCGGAGCTGGTCCGGACCCTGACCCTGATCTCGCCGGCTCTGCCGTTCCTCGACTTCCGGCGCTCGTTGCAGGGTCGGATGCTGCCGCTGCTGGCGATCCCCCGGGGCGAGCGCCTGGCCGCCCGGCAGCTGGCCAAGCTCGCCCCCGAGGTGATGGCCCAGCAGGTCATGGAGGCGTGCATCGGCGACCTGAGCCGGATCAGCGAGCAGCGCCGGCAGGAGGCGCTGGAGGAGATCCGGGTGCGCTACGAGGCCGAGCACTACGCCGCCGCGTACGTCCGGACGTTCCGCGGCCTGGTCTCCAGTTTCCTGCGGTCGTACCTGCCGGGGTCGGGGTCGCTGTGGCGGCTGGCCGGTGTGGTCCGGGCGCCCACGCTGGTCATCGGAGGGCGGCACGACCGGCTGGTGGACGTCCGGGTGGCGCCGCAGGCCGCGCGGGTCGTCCCGGACAGCCGCCTGCTGATGCTCGACGGCGTCGGGCACGTGGCGCAACTGGAGGTGCCGCGCCTGGTCGCCCGTGCCGTGCTGGGCCTGCTCGCCGAAACGGGGGACACCGCGAAGCGGTCCGACATGGCAGGCTGACCGGGATGTCCTCCGCCCGCCGCCCCGCCCCGCCCCCGACCCGGGGCCAGCGGGCCGCAGCCTCCGCCGGCGGGCGTCGGCGCTCCACAGGGCGGGCGCCGGCCGCCGCCCAGGGCCCCGACCTGTCCCGTCCCCGGCACCGCCGGCCGGCCCGCCGGCGTCGCCTCGTCGAGCTGGTCGCACTCCTCCTCGCGGTCGGCGCGGCGGTGGCGGTGGTCGCCGACCGGCGGGGTGCCGACGTCGACGCGGAGGTGCTCACCGCCGAGGAACTGGCCTCCGCGCCGGCGGTCGCGCCGGTGTCCGCCTCGCCGGTCCCGGCGTCGCCCGCCGCCGCGGCCACCACGCCCCCGCCGCCGGTGCTGCGGCTGCCCGGGCCGGTGCCGTCGGCGGGCCGGGGCAGCTTCGGCTACGACGACCGGGTGCGCCCGGTGCAGGGGGAGGCCGGCAGGCTGCACCGCTACCGGGTCGCCGTGGAGTCGGGCTCCGACGAGGACGCGGGCGAGTTCGCGGCTGCCGTCGAGGAGGCACTCACCGGGCCGGGGAGCTGGGTCGACGGCGGGCTGCGGTTGCAGCAGGTACGCGCGGACGCCCGGCACGACTTCACGGTCTACCTGGCCACCGCCGCCACGGCGGGCCGGATGTGCGCGGCGGGCGGGGTCGACATCCGGGTGGGCGGGCGGCCGTACACGTCGTGCCGGGCGCCCGGCAAGGTGATCATCAACCTGGACCGTTGGCGGCTGTCGGTGCCGCACTACGTGAGCGCCCGCATACCGCTCTCGGTCTACCGGACGTACGTGGTGAACCACGAGGTCGGGCACCAGTTGGGGCACCGGCACGAGCGCTGCCCGGGCAGGGGCCGCCCGGCGCCGGTGATGATGCAGCAGACGCTCTTCCTCAACGGCTGCGTCGCCAATCCCTGGCCGTACCGCGACGGTCGGCGTTACGCCGGGCCGCCGCTCTAGCCGCCGCCGACGGGGCAGAGGAGCGACCACCGGCGCCGTCGTCGACGGCCGGGACTGGCTGTAGCCAAAATCGCGGCAAAATCGCGGAAATGCCCGGATTGGCGTGGGACGCTCAGGTCATGACGTCGTCGTCCCCTTGCGACCCGCCTGGTCCGCCGACCCACCGTCCGTCGCCGTCGCCGACCCCGCGACCCCTGTCCCGGGACCGCCGCCTGCCGGCCCTGCTCCGGGACCGGCGCGCCCTCGGGATCGGTCTGGCCCTGCTGCTCGCGGCGGCCGCCGTGGTGACGCTGGCCCCCCGGCCCGACGGGCAGGCCGGCGAGCCGCCCACGGGCGACCCGGGCCGGGCGGCGTACGGGGCGGCGGCGGGCGAGCACGAGCAGCGCCCCACCCCCACCCCCTACCCGCGGGAGGGCACGGGCAGCTTCGTCGCCGCGACCGGGGACTCCCCGGTGCGGGGCACCGACGGGCCGGTCCGGCGCTACCGGGTGGCCGTGGAGTCGGGCACCGGCCAGGACGTCGCCGCCTTCGCCGCCACCGTCGACGAGGTGCTGGGCGACCCGCGCGGCTGGACGGCCTCGGAGGAGTTCCGAATGCAGCGGGTGGCCGAGGCGGACGACGCCGACTTCACCGTCTACCTCGCCACCCCGGACACCTCGGAGCGGATGTGCGCGGAGGGCGGGCTGAGCACTGAGGGCTACACCTCCTGCCGGCTCCCCGGTCAGGTGATCATCAACCTCGCCCGCTGGTTGGAGGCCGTCCCGGACTACGGGGCGCCGCTGGAGATCTACCGCGCCTACGTGGTCAACCACGAGGTGGGCCACGAGTTCGGCGAGGAACACCAGGCCTGCCCGGCCCCGGGCGAGCCGGCGCCGGTGATGCAACAGCAGACGTACGGACTGGACGGCTGCGTCGCCAACGCCTGGCCCTACGTCGATGGCTCGCGCTACGAAGGCAAGCTGGTCCCCGGGATCTGAATATTCCCGCTCCCGCAGTTCGGGCGACGTGTCCCTCCTCATGGCCGACCGGCCCCACGACGGGCGACAATGGCTCGGTTCGCCATCAGCCGATCCCGGGGAGTCCACCGTGTCGTTGCCCCCGCTCGTCGAGCCCGCCGCCGAGCTGACCGTTGACGAGATCCGCCGCTACTCGCGCCACCTGATCATTCCGGACGTCGGGGTCGAGGGGCAGAAGCGGCTGAAGAACGCCCGGGTGCTCTGCGTCGGCGCCGGCGGTCTCGGCTCGCCGGCCCTGATGTACCTGGCCGCCGCGGGCGTCGGCACCCTCGGCATCATCGACTTCGACACCGTCGACGAGTCCAACCTCCAGCGCCAGATCATCCACGGCGTCTCCGACATCGGCCGCTCCAAGGCCGAGTCGGCCGCGGCGTCGATCCGGGAGATCAACCCGCTGGTCGACGTGGAGATCCACAACACCGCGCTGGACCGGGACAACGTCCGCGACATCTTCTCCCGGTATGACCTGATCGTCGACGGCACGGACAACTTCGCCACCCGCTACATGGTCAACGACGCGGCGGTGCTGCTCGGCAAGCCGTACGTCTGGGGGTCGATCTACCGCTTCGACGGCCAGGCGTCGGTGTTCTGGGCCGAGCACGGCCCCTGCTACCGCTGCCTCTACCCGGAGCCCCCGCCGCCCGGCATGGTCCCCTCCTGCGCCGAGGGCGGGGTGCTCGGCGTGCTCTGCGCGTCGATCGGCTCGATCCAGGTCAACGAGGCGATCAAGCTGCTCGCCGGCATCGGGGAGCCGCTGGTCGGCCGGCTGATGGTCTACGACGCCCTGGAGATGAGCTACCGCAAGATCAAGGTCCGCAAGGACCCGAACTGCGTGCTCTGCGGCGAGAACCCGACGGTCACCGACCTGCTGGAGGACTACGAGGACTTCTGCGGCGCGGTGTCGGTGGAGGCGCAGGAGGCGGTGGTCGACTCGACCATCACCGCGCTGGAGCTCAAGGAATGGCAGGACGCCGGCAAGGACATCTTCCTCGTCGACGTCCGCGAGCCGGCCGAGTACGAGATCGTCCGGATCCCCGGCGCGACGCTGATCCCCAAGGGCGAGATCATCTCCGGCGAGGCGCTGGCCAAGCTGCCGCAGGACCGGCAGGTTGTGCTGCACTGCAAGTCCGGGGTCCGCTCCGCGGAGGCGCTCGCCGCGCTCAAGGCGGCCGGGTTCCGCGACGCGGTGCACGTGCAGGGCGGCGTGCTCTCCTGGATCAAGCAGATCGACCCGTCACTGCCCGCGTACTGACCGGTCGCACCAGAGGCCCTTCCGCCCGCGCGGGAGGGCCTCTGTGCCGTGCCGCCAGCCCGGCACACCGGACCGGTCCGCACGTCGCGCCGGTCGACGGTGGCTGCCCGGTGGACCCGGCCGAGCCGTTTCCCGGAGGCGGGACCGACTTTTCGCAGGTAGCGTGTCCGCCGTGATCGACATGGACGCCGCGATCGGCTTCGTCGTGGCGCACGGGGACGCGGTGGACCGCGCCCGTCTCTCCCGGTTGCGCACCGGCGCGCCGGTGCCGGTGGAGCTGCTCGACGAGGCCGAGGCCGGGCAGGCGCCCGGCGGTGGCTGGCCGGCAGTGCTCGGCGGCGAGGTCGCCTCGGTCGACGCGACCTGCTTCCGCCTCGCCGAGCTGGACGACCTCGGCGCGCTCGGCCGTCCCGCCGCCCGGCACGCGCTGGACTGGCTCGCCGCCCGGCAACTGCCCGACGGCGGCTGGGAGGAGGACCCGCGGCTGGCCGGCCTGGCTCCGGAGTGGGCCCGCCCCGGTGACCCGGAGGCCCGGCTCTACCTGACCGCCAACGCCGGCTACTGGCTGACCGTCGCCGGGCTCGACGCCCGGGCCGCCGGCCCGCTGGACCACCGGGTCGGTGGGGCGTACGCCGGGGTGGTGCAGGCGGCGGCGCACGCGCTGGCCGCGGCGCTCGCCCCCGACGGCAGCTGGCCGTCGTTCCTGCCGGCCGGCTGGCTGAGCGCGGCCGTGCTGCACCGGCAGCAGATGTACGACGAGTCGGCGCGTATCCAGGCGGTGCTGGCCGAGCGGGTGCCGAAGATGTCCCCGGCCGACGTGGCCTGGCTGGCCGCCACGCTGCGCCGGGTCGAGGTGGGCGAGGAGCAGTGGTTGCTGGTGTCCGCCCGCAGGCGGCTCACCGAGACCCAGCGCAGCGACGGCGGCTGGGACAGCGACGACGGACACCAGTTCGACGTGCACACCACCCTGACCGCGATCCGGGCCTGCCGCCCGGCGGTCACTTCAGCTGGCTGATCACCAGCGGCCACCAGCCGTCCGGGGTGAACGCGGCCGGGTCGATGCTCTCCAGCACCATCCGTAGCTGCTCCGCCCGTTCGGCCCGGCCCGGCTTGCCCTCGTCCGCCTCGACGAAGAGCGCGAACTGGTAGAGGAACTCGAGGAAGGTGCGGAAGTTGCTGTTCACCGGCTGCACGTCCGGCTGCTCCAGGTCGCACTGGAGGATCTCCCCGGTGCGCGGGTCGAGCACGTAGAGCAGGTCGGTGTTGTCGGCCACCGCGCCGACCACGATCAGCCGGACGTCCAGCGAGCCGTCCTCGGTGGTCAGCTGGATGGTGTCGTACAGCTCGATGTCGCCTTCGAGGAAGGCGGTGAAGACCACCGCCACGTCGAGCGGGATCTCGTCGCCCTCGGGGAGCATGTCGGGGGTGAAACCCCCCTCCAGCCACGCCTCGCGCGGGTAGGGGATGAGCTCGTCCTCGCTCCACAGCGCGGTGAACCGGGGATCAGCAGCCATGACGGTCCTTCGCAGGGTCGACGGGTGGGTCAGGAGGACAGGCCGGCGGCGATCAGCAGCCGCCGCCAGTTGTCGGCGTACTCGCCGGCGTGCCGGCCCTTGCGTAGCCGCTGCTCGGGAGCGGCGGGACCGAAGACGGCGGCGACCAGCTCCGGATAACGGGGGCCGAGCACGTGCTCGTCGAAGAACGTGGCGACATCGGGGGCGATGAGGGTGAACTCGACGTCCTCGTCGGGGTGCTCGTACTGGTAGACGTAGGCGGTGGACTCCATGTAGTACACGTCCAGGTCTTTCCGGTCGAGGTAGATCGGATCGCCGCCGCGGATCTCGGCGCGCAGGCCGGAGGGGACGCTGTCCATCTCGTAGCCGACGATCAGCGGGCTGCCCATCGGGTCGTTCGGGTTGACCTCGTCCTCCTCCCACGTCTGCGGGGTGAGGATCTCCTTCGGCGCGTGGAACCGGAAGTTGTCGCCCTCGATGCGCCGGAACAGGCTGTAGACCTCGGCGACGCCGGGCAGCTCGGCGATCGGCTCCAGTGGAGCTGGCCCCTCGATGCGCACGCCGAAGCCGTGCTCGGCCTCCACCCGGGTGAGCAGCTCCAACTTCTCGGCGATCCGGGCGAGGACGGTCGGGTCCGGGCGGGTCACGCCAGGACCTTCACGACGACCTTCGTGTCCGGGTCGACGTCGCGCAACGCCACGGAGATCTCGCGGCCGATCTCGCGGTTGGTCCGGGCGTCCATCGGCCTGAGGTTAGCGTATTCGTCCTTTCTGTCGAGTTGCAGCTCGTGGACGTGGTCCGGGTCGAGTCCCTCGCCTCGGGCGCTGACCGGCCCCCGGCCGCCGTAGAGGCGGTCGACGAGGTCCTTGTTGGCCAGGTACTGGTTGGTCTCCGGGGTGCCGTGCTGCTGGGTCAGCCGCTTGTTCCCCGTGGCGGCCGTGCCAACCGGGCCCAACGTGGCGATCCGGGACAACTCTCCACTACGGAGGGTCAGCCGCGCAGGTGGCCGTCCCCGGTGACCACGTACTTGGTGGAGGTCAGCTCGGGCAGGCCCATCGGGCCGCGGGCGTGCAGCTTCTGCGTGGAGATGCCGATCTCGGCGCCGAAGCCGAACTCCCCGCCGTCGGTGAACCGGGTCGAGGCGTTGACCATCACGGCCGCCGCGTCCACCCGGGCCACGAACTCCCGGGCGGCGGCGGCCGAGTCCGTGACGATCGCCTCGGTGTGCCCCGTGCCGTACCGCCGGATGTGCGCGACCGCCGCGTCGAGCGAGTCGACGACGGCGACCGAGATGTCCGCGGAGAGGTATTCGGTGGCGAAGTCCTCGTCGGTGGCCGGCACCACCGCCGGCGAGTGGGCCGCGACGCGGTCGTCGCCGTGCACGGTCACGCCCGCGTCGGCGAACGCGGCCAGCACCGGCGGCAGGAAGGCGTCGGCCACCGCCGCGTGCACCAGCAGCGACTCGGCCGTGTTGCAGGTGGACAGCCGCTGCGTCTTGGCGTTCAGCGTGATCGCGACCGCCTTCGCCGGGTCGGCGGCGGCGTCGACGTAGACGTGGCAGTTGCCGACGCCGGTCTCGATGACCGGCACCGTCGACTCCTCCACCACCGTGCGGATCAGGGACGCGCCGCCGCGCGGGATCAGCACGTCGACCAGGCCACGGGCGCGCATCAGCTCCTTGACCGAGTCGCGGCTGCTGGCGTCGAGCAGTTGCACCGCGTCCGCCGGCAGGCCCGCGCCGGAGACGGCGTCGCGCAGCACCGCGACCAGGGCGGCGTTGGAGTGCGCCGCCGACGACGAGCCGCGCAGCAGCGCCGCGTTGCCGGACTTCAGGCAGATGCCGGCGGCGTCGACGGTCACGTTCGGCCGGGCCTCGTAGATGATGCCCACCACGCCGAACGGCACCCGGATCTGGCGCAGCTCCAGCCCGTTGGGCAGGGTCGAGCCGCGGACCACCTCGCCCACCGGGTCCGGCAGCGCGGCCATCTGCCGCAGCGCGTCGGCGATGCCCGCCACCCGCCCCGCGTCGAGGGCGAGCCGGTCCAGCACGGCCGCGCTCAGCCCGGCCGCGCGCCCGGCCGCCAGGTCCGCCTCGTTCGCCGCCAGGATCTCCGGCGTACGCGCCACCAGCGCGTCGGCCATCGCGACCAGCGCGGCGTCCTTGGCCGTACGCGTGGCGACGGCCAGCGCCTCCGCCGCCGTACGCGCCCGCCGGGCCTGCTCGCTCACGCTCATCGCCGCACTCATCTCCTCAGTCGTTAGGAAGGGCCCCTTGCTATACAGAATCCGATAACAAGGTGCCCTTCCTTACAGCAGTACCAGGTCGTCGCGGTGGACGACCTCCCGTTCGTACGCCGGGCCGAGCGCCGCGGCGAGTTCCGAGGTCGACCGGCCGAGCAGCCCGGGCAGCTCGACCGCGTCGTAGTTGACCAGCCCCCGGGCGACCGGCGCGCCCTCGACGTCCACCAGGTCGACCGGGTCGCCGGCGGTGAACGCCCCGTCCACGGCCGTGATCCCGGCGGGCAACAGCGACTTGCGCCGGCCCACCACCGCGGCGACCGCGCCCGGGTCGAGGTGCAGCCGCCCCCGGGGCGAGGTGGCGTGGGCCAGCCAGAAGAGCCGGGCCGCCGGGCGCCGGCGGCTCGGGTGGAACAGGGTGCCGACCGGCTCGCCGGCCAACGCCGGGGCGGCCAGCGGCGCGGCCGTCAGCACCACCGGGATGCCGAAGCCGGTGGCGATCCGGGCCGCCTCCACCTTCGTCACCATGCCGCCCGTGCCCACCCCGGCCCGCCCCGCGCCGCCGATGTCGACGCCACTGAGGTCCCGCTCGTCGCGCACCTCGCTGATCCGGCTGGAGCCCGGGCGGGTGGGGTCGCCGGTCCAGAGGGCGTCCACGTCCGAGAGGAGCACCAGCAGGTCGGCGTGGACCAGGGCGGCGACGAGGGCGGCCAGCCGGTCGTTGTCGCCGAACCGGATCTCCTCGGTGGCCACCGTGTCGTTCTCGTTGACGATCGGCACCGCCCGCAGGTCGAGCAGCTTGCGCAGGGTGCGGTACGCGTTGCGGTAGTGCGCCCGCCGGGTCACGTCGTCGACGGTGAGCAGCACCTGCCCGACGGTCAGCCCGTGCCGGGCGAAGGCGGTCGCGTACCGGCCGATGAGCAGGCCCTGCCCGACGCTGGCGGCGGCCTGCTGGGTGGCCAGGTCGCGCGGACGCCGGGCCAGCCCGAGCGGGGCGAGGCCGGCGGCGATCGCGCCGGAACTGACCAGCACGACCTCGCGGCCGTCGGCGGCGAGCGCCCCGAGGGTGCCGACGAGCGCGTCGACCCGCTCGTCGTCCAGCCCGCCGGCGGCGGTGGTCAACGAGGAGGATCCGATCTTGACGACGACCCGTCGGGCCGCCGTGACTGCGTCGCGCACCCGCCTATTCTGCGTGGTCGGTGCGGGCGCGCCCCGTCGCGTTCTCATATCGTGGCCGCTCGTGAGACCTGACGAGTACGTCGAGGCGGTGCTGGAACTGGTCGAGCGGATCCCGCCCGGCCGGGTGATGTCGTACGGGGCGGTCGCCGACGCGCTGGCCGAGCGCTCGGGGCGGGCGTCGGCCCGGCTGGTCGGCTCGATCATGGCCCGGCACGGCGGCGGGGTGCCCTGGCACCGGGTGGTGAACGCGGCCGGCCGCCTCCCGCCCGGTCACGAGCGGGAGGCGCGGGCCCGGCTGCGCGCCGAAGGCACGCCGCTGCGCGGCGACGGGGTGGACATGCGGGCGGCGGGCTGGTCCCCGGAAGAGGGGATGTGACCAACGCCATAACGTGAGTAACATTCGGCCCCATGGACGCGCCGCCGGGTGGAGCCGGCTCCCCGGGCGTGGCCGCGCCGGCCGTCCCGGTGCCGCCGGCCGCCGGCCCGCCCGCGCCGGGTGGGCTGCCGCGCCGGGTGCACGCCGGGTACGCGCTCGGGTCGCTGGCCACCGGCGCGTTCGGCACCGTGCCCGGGCTGCTCCTGCTGCCCTACCTGACCGACACCCTCGGGGTCGCGGCGGGCGCGGCCGCCCTGCTGGTGCTCCTGCCGAAGGCGTGGGACGTGCTGGTCAACCCGGTCGCCGGCCGCGTCTCCGACCGCACCCGGTCGCGCTGGGGCGCCCGCCGGCCGTACCTGCTGGGCGCCGGGGTGGCGCTCGGCGTGCTCTTCGCCGCCATCTTCGCCGCGCCGTTCGGGGCCGGGCCGGCCGCCGGGGCGTACGTCGCCGTCGCCTTCCTCGCCACCGCCACCGCGTTCGCCTTCTTCCAGGTGCCGTACGTGGCGATGCCGGCCGAGCTGACCGGCGACCACGCGGAACGTACCCGGCTGATGAGCTGGCGGATCGCGGTGCTGGCGCTGGCCATCCTCGTCTCCGGGGCGGTGGCCCCGCTGGTGCGCGACGCGGGCGGCGGTGGCGTCGCGGGGCACCGCTGGATGGGGCTCTTCGTCGCCGGGCTGATCGTGGCCGGCGCGCTCGGCGCGTTCCTCGGCACCCGGTCCGCCCCCGAGGGCACGGTGGGGGCGAGCGAGCCGACGCTGCGCGCCCAACTCGCCGTCGCCGGGCGCAACCGGCCGTTCCGGGCGTTGCTGGTCTGCTTCGTGGTGCAGTCCGCCGGGGTGGCCACGATCCTCGCCGGGGTCAACTACTTCGCCGACCAGATCCTGCGCGACCCCGAGGGCGGGCCGACCGTCCTGTTCGCCTGCTTCGTCGGGCCGGCGCTGCTGGTGATGCCGGTCTGGACCCGGGTCGGCGCGCGCGTCGGCAAGCCGACCGCCCTGGTCGCCGCGTCGCTGACCTTCGCGGCGGGCGCGCTGGCCCTGGTCGCCGCGCCGGTGCTGCCGGGGGCGGCGGTCTACCTCCTGGTCGCGCTGGTCGGCGTCGGGTACGCGGGCCAGCAGGTCTTCGCCCTCGCCATGCTCCCGGACTGCATCGCGTACGACACGGCGCGCACCGGCCGGCGGCAGGCCGGCGTGTTCACCGGCCTCTGGACGGCGGGAGAGACCCTCGGGCTGGCCCTCGGTCCGGGCATCTTCGGCCTCGTGCTCCAGCTCAGCGGCTACGTCTCCGCCGACACCGGCACCGCCGCCGCCCAGTCCGACGGCGCCCGCCTCGGCATCCTGCTCGGCTTCACCGTCCTGCCCGCCCTCCTGGTGGCCCTGGCCGTTCTCCTCCTGCGCCCCTACGACCTCACCCCCGCCCGCCTCGCCGAAGCCGAGGCCCAAGCCCAGGCCGCCCGTCGCCCCGCCGTCGATGCGGTCGGGGCGGGGACAAAAGCCGCTGAATCCCACGGAAAGGGCATTACGACTCCATGATCGACGAGAGGTCGGGCCGGAGCGCGCTGCCCGGGAGCGGGGTGCCCGCCGAGCGGGTGCTGGCCGAGCTGCGGGCGCTGCGGGGCGCCGACCGGCCCACGCACGGGGGGCGGCTCTTCGCGTACGTCTACGACCCGGCGGTGCCGGGGCTGGACGAGCTGGCCGCCGCCGCGCACGCCGGGAGCGCGCACGTCAACGGGCTCGACCCGACCGCCTTCCCGTCGCTGTTGGCGATGGAGAACGCGCTGGTCGGCGCGGCGGCCCGGCTGCTCGGCGGCGGCCCGGGCGGCACCGCGCCGGACGCCGTCGGCAGCGTCACCAGCGGCGGGACGGAGTCGCTGATCCTGGCCGTGAAGGCCGCCCGGGACGCCCACCCGGCGATCACCGCGCCCCGGATCGTGGTGCCGGCCAGCGCGCACGCCGCGTTCGCCAAGGCGGCGCACTACCTGCGGGTCGCGGTGGACCCGGTGCCCGTGTCGGCGGCCACGCTCCGGCCCGCCGCCGCCGACGTGGCCGCCGCCATCGGCCCGGAGACCGTCCTCGTGGCCTGCTCCGCCCCCTCGTACGCGCACGGCGTCGTCGACCCGGTCACCGAGATCGCCGGGGCGGCCGCCGAGGCCGGGGTGCGCTGCCACGTCGACGCCTGCTTCGGCGGCTGGACCCTGCCGTACCTGCGCCGGCTCGGGGCGTCCGTGCCGCCGTTCGACTTCGCCGTCCCCGGGGTCACCTCGATCTCGGTCGACCTGCACAAGTACGCGTACGCCCCGAAGGGCGTGTCGGTGCTGCTGCACCGCGACCCGGCGCTGCGCGCCCCGCAGTACTTCGCGTACGCGGACTGGCCCGGCTACACGATGGTCAACCCGGTCATCGCCTCGACCCGCTCCGGCGGCCCGATCGCCGCCGCGTACGCCACCCTGCGCCACCTCGGCGACGACGGCTACCTGCGGCTCGCGGCGGCGACGCGGGACGCCGTGGCCGGGCTGGCCGACGCCGTCCGGGCGGTCGACGGGCTGCGGCTGATGGCCGAGCCGGAGTCGACCGTCGTCTGCTTCACCGCCACCGACCCGGGGCTGGACCTCTTCGTGCTGGTCGACGAGCTGACCGCCCGGGGCTGGCACACCCAGCCCCAGCTCGCGTACGCCGACCTGCCGCCGAGCGTGCACCTGACCGTGACCGCCGCGGTGGCGCCCCGGGTGGCCGAGTTCGGCCCGGCCCTGGCCGACGCGGTGGCCGCCGCCCGGGCGGCCGGGCCGGTCGCGCTCCCCGGCGAGCTGCTCGCCCTCGCCACCACGCTGACCCCCGACGCGCTCACCCCGGACCTGGTCGCCGGACTGGCCGCGGGGCTGGGCCTGGGCGACCCGGCCCCGACCGGTGCGGACGCCCCGGCGCGCCCGGTGCCGGGGCGGACGGCGGTGGTGAACACGCTGCTCAACGCCGCGCCGCCCGCGCTGCGGGAACGGCTGCTCGTGGAGTTCGTCGGCCTGCTGCAACGCCCGACCTGGTGACCGGCAACGCCGCCGGTCACCACGCGGCCGACGCGGTCACGCGGCGGGCAGCCTGAGGTCGGTCGGAGCGGTGTTGTCGGCGGGGGTGCGGTCGGCGGGGAAGGCGCCCCGCACGTTTGCCCGGACGGTCAGCGCGAAGCCGGTGAGTGTGCGCGCCGGCCCGCCCGGCGCGACGTCCACCCGCACCCGGAACCGGTACGACCGGGAGCCGCCCGCCGGGATCTGGCTGTCCCCGGTGCAGAACATCGTCTTCGTGTCGTCGTCCCCGCCCTGGTGGAAGCAGCCGCCGACGCCGGTGCCGTCGAGGTTGATCGTCGCCTCCACCGGCAGCACCACGATCAGGTCCCCGCTGTCGTACGCGCGGGTGCCGGCGTTAGCCATGGTGACGTCGAGCCAGCCGGTGTAGGCGCCGTCGGACGGTTGCAGGGTGAGGGTGCGCGGGGCGTCGATCGACAGGTCGACGTACCGGGCCGAGGTCGCCGACGGCGTGCCGCCGGGGCGGGGCCCGGACGGGGCCGGCGCGCCGGTGGTCGGCGCCGGCGTCGCCGTGCGGCTCGGCGTCGCCGAGGGGGTGCCGCTCGGGGCCGCGGACGGGCTGGACGGTGACGGGTCGGGCGGGGTCGATCCGGTCGAGGGCCAGGCGGAGGGAAGGTCGGTGGGGTCGGTCGCCGTCACCGGCGCGGGCGGCAGACGGACCGCGCTCCCGGCCAGCCCCACCGCGCCGGCCAGCAGGACGACCGCCGTCGCCACCGCCGGGACGGCGGTCCGGTTGCGCAGTCGGCGGTACGCCCGACGGCGCGGCTCGTCCGGATCAGGGTCGGTGACCTGACGCAGACTGGCGGAGCGCAGTTCGGCGAAGGCGCCCGCCAGCCGGTCAGGACCCAGGTCCCGCTGGTCCATCTCAGTCCACCGTCCTTCGGGTCGGGGGTGCCGCCGGGCGGCTGCCGTCCGGATGCTCCGGGCCGTTGTCGGAGAGGCTGGCGGCGAGTGTCGTGCGGGCGCGGTGCAGCCAGGACTTGACCGTCCCGGGGGCCACCGCGCATTCCTCGGCGATCTCGCCGACAGTCAGTTCGGCCAGGTAGTACAGCACCACCGCGCGTCGCTGCTGGGCCGGCAGCGTACGGAGTGCGGTGGCGAGCGCGACCCGGTCCGGGCCCGGTCCGTCCACCACCTCCAGCCGTTGGCGCTGGTGGAACAGCCGGGCCGTGCGCAGCCGGCGCCACCGGCTGACGCCCGCGTTCCAGGCCACCCGGCGGACCCAGGCCACCGGGTCGTCGTAGCGGGCGATCCGGTGCCAGCGCGGCCACGCCCGGCTGAACGCCTCCTGCACCAGGTCCTGGGCCTCGCCCATGTCGCCGACGAACGCGTACAACTGCACCACCAGGGGCTGGAAGTGGTGGCGGTAGACGTCGTCGAAGCCGGGACCGGCATCCTCCACCACCGCGGCCCTCACCTCGATCGTCGGTCGCTCCGTCCCGCGTGGCGGAGGGGTGGTGCGCGGCCGTGGGGTCACCCACGGCCGCGCATCGGTCTGCGTCATTGTCGTCAGTCGACGGCGGTGACGGTGAACGCGGCGGTGTTGTCGGCCGGGTCGACGTCGAGCCGCTCGCCGTCCCAGCCGAAGACGGCGTACAGCCGTACCGAGCCCGTGCCCAGGTCGCCCGGGGCGACCTCCGCGGGCGCGCGGAGCAGCAGCGACACGGTGCGCTCCTCACCCGGCACGAACCGCCCGCCGGGCACGGTGCAGGCGCCGGCGCAGGTCTCCTCCGGCTCGATGCCGGCGAGGCTGACCCCGGCCGGCAGCGTCGGCTCCAGCCAGTACGCGTCGTGCGCGGCGTCGCCCGCGACCCGTACGGTCACCGGCAGCCGGCCCCGCCAGCTCCCGTCCTCCTGCCGGGTCATGGTTGCCGCCCCCACCGCCAGCGACGCGTCCGTCAGGGTGTCCCAGACGTACGGCTGCGGGTCGCGCAGCGAGCCGGTGGTGGAGCGGAACAGCGTGCTGAACTCGCTGGTGTCGTTGGTCGGGTTGGCGTCCCCGGTCTCCACCGTCACCCGACCCGCCGGGGCGGACATGGCGTGGTCGCGCAGGGTGGTCGACACCCGGAAGTCGACGGTGAACCGTCGGCGCTCACCCGGCTGGAGGGCTCCGCCGGGAACCGTGCAGTAGATCGTGCGCACCGGGTTCGGGCTGCCGGAGAAGCACGGTTCCGCCGGGGTGAGCCCGGCAAAGGCGCCCGGCACCGGTTCGGTGACGGTCAGGTTGAGAGAGCTCGCCTGGGCGCCCCGGTAGGTGACGGTCACCGGCAGGCCGCCGGCGTACCCACGATCGGTCGGTTCGAGCACCAATTGGCCGACCGACACCGACGTGTCGGCGGGCACGGCTGCGGCCTGCGCGGCGGGCGCTGCCGCGCCGAGCAGGGCGAGCCCCGCGCCCAGAACGCCGGCGGCGAGCCGACGGGCGATGGTACGTGCCATGTCCGTGTCCTCCAGTTCCCCGTGGTTCCGCCCGCGGCCCTTGCCGTCGGGCGGTGTTACGGGCAAGACACCTGCCACCCCCGGGAACGGTTGCGGCCGGACGAACACGAACCGACGTCGCCTAGCCGACAGTGGGCGGCCGAGGTCGCGCGGACCGAGCGACCGGTCGGCGTGCCCCGGGGCTGTGGTTGACTGGTGGCGGGCTCGGGGAAGGGGGCGGTCGTGCAGGTGCCGGGAGTGCTCGGCGAGCCGATCCGGTTCGTGCTGAACTGGGGCCGCCGCTACTCGCTCTGGGTCTTCAACTTCGGCCTGGCCTGCTGCGCGATCGAGTTCATCGCCACCAGCATGGGCCGGCACGACTTCATGCGGCTCGGCGTGATCCCGTTCGCGCACGGCCCCCGGCAGGCCGACCTCATGGTCGTCTCCGGGACGGTCACCGACAAGATGGCCCCCGCGATCAAGCGGCTCTACGACCAGATGCCCGAGCCGAAGTACGTGATCTCGTTCGGTGCCTGCTCCAACTGCGGCGGCCCCTACTGGGACTCCTACTCGGTGACCAAGGGCGTCGACCAGCTCATCCCGGTCGACGTCTACGTGCCGGGCTGCCCGCCCCGGCCAGAGGCGCTGCTGCACGGCATCCTGCGCCTCCAGGAGAAGATCGCCGCCGAGCAGTCCGGGATCGGCGGGGTGCCCCGGCCGGACGCGCTCGCCGCGCCGGTCGACGCCCCGCCCGCCGACGCCGGGTCCACCGGCGCGGTCCCGCGCTCGGCGGAGTCGCTGACCGCCCCGCCGGTCCGCCCGCCCACCCGCTGAGGCGCGTCCCCGCCCGCGCCGACTCCGGCCGTCGGGTCGGGAAGGCCGGTCGGTCGGACGACACCCCCGGGTGGTCGGCGGGGGCTAGCCTGCGCACCATGAGCCAGTCTGCGGACCAGCGTTCCGCCCACATCGTCCACGTGCTCACCGAGGAGTTCGGCGAGTCGATGGCGCTCGACCCGGCCGCCTTCCGGCGCAAGTTCCGCAAGATGGCCGCGTCGCCGTTCGCCTTCTACCGGGGCAGCGCCTCGCTGTTCTACGCCGACCAGCTCGGCGACTTCGCCGACGACCGGTTCCTCGACGAGCGGACCAGCCGGGTGTGGATCCACGGCGACCTGCACGCGGAGAACTTCGGCACGTACATGAACGCCTCCGGGCAGCTCGTGTTCAACGTGAACGACTTCGACGAGGCGTACGTCGGGCCGTTCAGCTGGGACCTGAAGCGCCTGGCGGCCAGCGTGGCCCTGCTCGGCTACGCCAAGGCGCTCTCCGACCGGGCGATCAGCGACCTGGTCGCCGGCTTCGCCGGGTCGTACCTGACGGAGCTGCGGGCCATCGCCGCCGGCGGTGACGACGCGATCGGCTCGATCACCCTGGACAACGCCGACGGGGTGCTGCGCCGGGTGCTCCAGCAGGCCCGGCTCAACACCCGGGTCGACCTGCTCGCCACGCAGACCACCATCGACAACTACGAGCGGCGGTTCTCCCTCGGCGACGGCGTCTTCGAGGTCGACGGTGAGACCCGGGCGAAGGTGTGCGCCGCGTTCGAGCACTACCTCGGCACGTTGCCGGTCTCCTCGGCCCGGCTGCGCCCGGTGGCGGCACACATCAAGGACGTGGTGCTGCGCAAGGGGGTGGGCATCGGCTCGGCCGGGCTGCCGTCGTACAACCTGCTGCTGGAGGGGCACACCCAGGCGCTGGAGAACGACGTCGTCATCTACATGAAGCAGGCCCAGGTGCCGGCGGTCGCCCGGCACATCGCCGACGAGTCGATCGCGGGCTACTTCCAGCACCAGGGGCACCGCACCGCCGAGTCGCAGCGGGCGCTCCAGGCGCACGCCGACCCGTGGCTGGGCTTCACCGAGCTGGACGGGGTCGGCCAGCTCGTCGCCGAGGTCTCCCCGTACGCGGCCGACCTCGACTGGGCCGACGTGAACGAGCCGGAGGAGCTGGCCGGGGTGCTGGCCGACCTGGGCCGGGCGGTCGCCCGGATGCACTCGGTCGCCGACGACGAGTCGAGCCACGACCTGGTGGACTACTCCACCGAGGAGGCCATCGTGGCGGCGGTGGACGCCGACGAGGCGGGTTTCGTCGCACACCTCGTCGACTTCGCCCACGCGTACGGGGTGCGGGCCCGGCAGGACCACCAGCTCTTCGTCGACCTGTTCCGCAACGGCCGGCTGCCCGGCCTCTGAGCGGCGTCAGGAGGCGAACTCCAGCACCACCTTGATGTCGTCCGGTTCGGAGGTGTACGCCTCGGCGTACGCCTCCACCGGCACGCGGCGGGTGATCAGCGAGCTGAGCCACGACTGGTCGGCGCGGGTCAGCGCCTCGGCGGCCATGTCCCAGTGCCGCCGGTTGGCGTTCACCGACCCGAACACCACGTTGTTCTCCAGCACCAGGGCGCGGTTGAGCGCCCCCGCGTCGAAGTCGATGGTCCGCCCGCCGCTGGACACCCCGGTCAGGCAGACGATGCCGGTCGGCCCGGCCTGGCACATCACGTCCAGGACGACGACCGGCGCCCCGGTGCACTCCAGCACCACGTCCGGTGCGAAGTCCAGCTCGCTGACCGGCCCGGTGTGGTAGGTCGCCCCGAGCGCCCGGACCAGCTCCGGCTTCGGCCCGGTGGTGCTGCGGTCCAGCACGTGCACGGCGAGCCCGCGCTGCGTGGCCAGCAACGCGGCCAGCAGGCCGATCGGCCCGGCCCCGGTGACCAGCACGGTCTGCGGTTGCCACTCGGCGCGGGCGCCGATCCGCTCGATGTGGTCCCACGCCTTCGCCACCACGCTGGTCGGCTCCAGCAGCATGCCGACCGGGGCGAGCGCCCGGTCCAGGCCGACGGCGAACCGGGGTTGCACCCGCCACCGGTCCCGGGCGAAGCCGGGCAGCGCCTTGATGCCGTGCTCGGTGAACTGCCCGTTGCGGCACATGTCCCACTCGCCGACCGCGCAGTTCGGGCAGGGCACCGGGTCGGGGTGCCGGACGATGCCGGCCACCAGGTCACCGGGTTGCAGGGTGCCGGTCGGGTCCTCCAGCACCCGGCCCAGCGACTCGTGCCCCAGCACCAGCCGGTCCGTGCCGGGCGGAGCCTCGCCGTACTCGCCCGCGATGATCTCGTGGTCGGTGCCGCAGATCCCGACCGACAGCGCCTCGACCAGGATCGAGCCCTCCTCGGGCGACGGCTCGGGATGGTCCTCCACCAGCCGCAGGGAGTCGGCGACACCAGGGGCGACAGTCACAGCACGCACGGCCTCATCCTCTCCCGCCGGCCGGCGAGCCGCCGGGCAAAGCGGCCAGATCGCCCGCGAACCGGCGGGACCGGCCGGGGCCGTCCGCCGTCCGGGGGCCTCGGCTCGCTCCGGCGGGCCCCACGGGAGAGGCCCTAGGATCAGCGGCATGACTCCGGAAGAGGTCGGCCAGCGGATGGTCGCGCTGCTCGCGCCCGCCGAGGCCACCCCGTCGGTCTCCGGCGGTCAGGCGCACGCCCGCGCCACCGTCGACGTACCCCCGGCGACCTGGCCGGACGCGCTCCGCGCGGCCCGCGACGACGCGGAGCTGGCCTGCGACTTCTTCGACTGGCTCTCCGCCGTCGACGAACTGGCCGGCGGCTTCGACGTGGTGGCGCACCTCTGGTCCACCACCCACCGGCACGGCCTCCTGCTGCGCACCCGCGTGCCCCGCGAGGCGCCGGCCGTCGCCTCGGTGGTCGACGTCTACCCGGGCGCCGCCTGGCACGAGCGGGAGACGCACGAGATGTTCGGCATCGACTTCCCCGGCCACGCCGGGCTGGCGCCGCTGCTGCTGCCGCCCGAGTTCGAGGGGCACCCGCTGCGCAAGGAGTTCGTCCTCGCCTCGCGGGTGGCCAAGCCGTGGCCGGGCGCCAAGGAACCGGGCGAGTCCGAGGCCGGAGGCGGGCGCCGACCGATCCGCCCGCCGGGCGTACCCGCGCCGGGGGAGTGGGGGACGACGCCGACGCCGGCCGGCGCGGGCGGCGCCGGCGAGGGTCCGCGCGGCGGCGTCCCGGCCCGCCCGGCCCGGGAGCGGCCCGCCCGGCCGGCCCGTACCGCCCGGCCCGCCGGCGCCGCCGACGGCCCCGCGCCGGCCGGCCCGACCGCCGAGGCTCCGGCGCCGGCCGACCAGACCGCTGCCGACGGTCCGGGGGCAGCCGGCCCGACCGGTCCACTGCCGGGTGCGCCCGGCGGTCGCGGCGAGGGGGCCGCCCGCTCCGGACCGCCGGCCGACCGGCCGTCCCGGCAGGGCCCGGCCGCGACCGAGCGGGCCGACGACGGAGGTACGCCCTGATGCCGCTGTGGTTGGAGCTGGTGATCCGGGTGGGCGGCGTGCTCGTCGCCTTCCTGACCCTGCCGCTGCTGGTCGGCCAGGCCGAGCACAAGGTGATGGCGCACATGCAGGGCCGGCTCGGCCCGATGTACGCGGGCGGCTTCCACGGCTGGGCCCAGTTGGTCGCCGACGGCGTGAAGTTCGTGCAGAAGGAGGACGTCACGCCCCGGGAGGCGGACCGGGCGGTCTTCCGGCTCGCCCCGGCGGTCGCCCTCGTGCCCTACCTGCTGGTCCTGCTGGTGATCCCGCTCGGCCCGGACGACCTGGTCGGGCAGCCGCTCGACATCGGCCTCTTCTTCGTGCTGGCCGTCGTCGGGGTGGGCGTGCTGGCGGTGCTGATGTCGGCGTGGGCGTCGGCCAACAAGTACAGCCTGCTCGGCGGGCTGCGCGGGGCGGCCCAGCTGCTCGGCTACGAACTGCCGCTGGTGCTGGCCGCCGCGTCGGTGGCGATGGCGGCCGGCACGCTCAGCCTTTCCGGCATTGTCGAGGCGTGGCAGCCGTGGTGGCTGCTCTGGCAGGCCCCCGCCATGGTCGTCTTCTTCCTCGCCGGGCTCGCCGAGATCCGCCGCCCGCCGTTCGACATGCCGGTCGCCGACTCGGAGCTGGTCTTCGGCTACATGACCGAGTACACGGGCCTGCGGTTCGCCTTCTTCCTGCTCGCGGAGTACGTCGGCATCGTCGTGATCGCCGCGCTCACCACCGTGCTCTTCCTCGGCGGCTGGCAGGGCCCGTTCGCCGACGCGCAGCTCGGCTGGCTGTGGACCCTGCTGAAGGTCTTCGCCGTCTCCTTCGTGATCATCTGGCTCCGGGTGTCCTATCCCCGCCTGCGCGAGGACCAGCTCCAGCGCCTCTGCTGGCTCGTCCTGGTCCCCGTCTCCCTGGGCCAGCTCGTCCTCACCGCCGCCGTCCGCGTCGCGCTGTAAGGAAGGGCACCTTCCTAACGTATTCGGTATAGGAAGGGCCCCTTCCTTACACCTCGGCCGGGTGCCGGCTCAGCGCAGCGGGCTGTGGGCGGGGTCGACCCGCTCCTCGGGCGGGGGCGGCGGGGGCGGGGTGCCGTCGCCGAAGGGGCGACCGCCGAGGGCCTCCCGGCCGTGCGGGGTGAGCCAGCTCGCCAGGTCAGGGCCGAGCGGCACCACCCCGGTCGGGTTGATGTCGCGGTGCACCTCGTAGTAGTGCCGCTTGATGTGGTCGAAGTCGACCGTGTCGCCGAAGCCGGGGGTCTGGAACAGGTCCCGGGCGTACGCCCAGAGCACCGGCATCTCGGTCAGCTTGCTCCGGTTGCACTTGAAGTGGCCGTGGTAGACCGGGTCGAAGCGGACCAGCGTGGTGAACAGCCGCACGTCGGCCTCGGTGATGGTGTCGCCGACCAGGTAGCGCTGCCCGGCCAGCCGGTCGCTCAGCCAGTCCAACCGGTCGAAGAGCCGGTGGTACGCCTTCTCGTACGCCCCCTGGTCGCCGGCGAAGCCGCACCGGTAGACGCCGTTGTTGACGTCCCGGAACAGGATCGCGCTCAGCTCGTCGATCTCGTCGCGCAGCCGCTCCGGGTAGAGCTCGGGCGCGCCCGCCCGGTGGTACGCCGTCCACTCGGTGGACAGGTCGAGGCTCATCTGCCCGAAGTCGTTGGTGACCACCTGCCCGGTCGGCACGTCCACGATCGCCGGCACGGTGATGCCGCGCTCGTAGCCGGGGAACCGCGCGAAGTACGCCTCCGCCAGCCGCTCGATGCCGAGCACCGGGTCACGCCCGCCCGGGTCCAGGTCGAACGTCCAGCTCCGCTTGTCGTGGGTCGGGCCGGCCACCGCCATCGAGATCGCGTCCTCCAGGCCGAGCAGCCGCCGGACGATGATCAGCCGGTTCGCCCACGGGCAGGCGCGGCTGACGGCGAGCCGGTACCGGCCGGGCTGCACCGGCCAGCCGTCCCGGCCGTCGGCGGTGATCCGGGTGGCGATGTAACGCTGGTCCCGGGTGAACTCGCCGCCCGGCTCGACGTACCTGCCGCCGGTCCGCATCAGCACCTCGTCGCCGCTGGCCGTGCCGCCGCCGCGGTCCTCGGTGGTGTCGCCCACGCCCGCTCCCTCCGCCGTCGCCTGTCGCTCGTCCCATCATGGCGGGTTCCGCCGCCCGCCGGTGTACCGAGCGCCAGCCCACTGCGCCCGCGGGCTCCTCCCCGGCGCGGCCGGCGTCCGGGTCGGGCGGCGCGGCCGGCGGTTACGCTGCCGCGGTGACCGATGTGGAGGCGACGGCCCGGCGCTTCATCGCCGACGTGTGGAACGCCGCGCGGGAGGAGTCGGCGTACGAGCTGGTCTCGCCGGAGTGCCCGGGGTGGGGCGGCGCCGGCCCGGAGGCGACGCTCGCGTGGCACCGGGAACGCCGCGCCGCCTTCCCCGACCTGCGCTACAAGATCGTGGACGTGGTGGCCGCCGGGGACCGGGTGGCGGTGCACTGGCGGGCGGCCGGCACCCAGGTCGGCCGGTTCGGGCCGGTGCCGCCGACCGGACAGGTGGTCAGCTACTCGGGGGCGAGTTTCCTGCGCTTCGACGACGCCGGCCGGATCGTCGACGTGTGGAGCTGCAACGAGCTGTTCCAGCTCCTCCAGCAGCTCGGCGTCGAGATGCTCCCGCCCGCCGCGGGTGGGATCAGCGGGACCTCGGCATGATCCTGCTGAGCGGGATGTCGATCTCCCAAGGCTCCGGAACCAGGATGCCGTCGGTCATCCGGGCCTGCTCGACGTAGACGCGCTTCGCCGGGTCGAGCTTGTGGGCATGCACGACGATCCCTGACTCGGTCTCGATGCGCCAGAAGTAGGGGATGTCCGCCTCGGCGTAGAGCGCGGGCTTGAGCACCCGGTCGATGCTCCGCGATCCCTCCGAGACGATCTCGACCACCAGCATCACCTCGTGGGGCCGGTAGTGCGAGGGGTTGCGCGAGGCCGCGTCCAGCTCGGTGACCAGCACGTCGGGGATGAACGCGCGGGTCCGGGACAGTCGCACCTCGACGGCCTGGGTGACGTCGAGGTCGGCGGGGCAGCTCTCCTGGAGAGCAGCACCGAGCATCAGGGCGATCGACTGGTGGAGTCGCGTGGGGGAGGGCGACATGATGAGGTTTCCGTCCAGGAGTTCGTGGCGGCGGCCGTCGTCGGGCAGGCGGTCGAGATCGTCGGCCGTCCACTCGCCCGGCGGCGGAAAGTCGTCGTGCAGCGCGGCGGTCATGGCGAGCCCTTTCCGGTGCGTCGTTCTCCCCACGCTCACGGTACGCCGGTCAACCCCGGGTGGTGGTCGCGCGCGCCGGGGCCACAGGGCAGGATGGTCGGCATGACCGACCGCAGCGAGCGCAGCGAGCCGGGCGGCGCCGGCCCAGATCGTGGCCTGCCGGGCGCGGGCCTGGTCAAGGGGCTCGCGGTCACGCTGAAGACGATGACCCGCCGCTCGACCACCCAGCAGTACCCGGACGTCGCCCCCGAGCTGCCGCCCCGCTCGCGCGGGGTGATCGCGCTGCTGGAGGAGAACTGCACGGTCTGCATGCTCTGCGCGCGGGAGTGCCCGGACTGGTGCATCTACATCGACTCGCACAAGGAGGAGGTGGCGGTGCCCGGCGCCGCCCGCCCCCGCCAGCGCAACGTGCTCGACCGGTTCGACATCGACTTCTCGCTCTGCATGTACTGCGGCATCTGCGTGGAGGTCTGCCCCTTCGACGCGCTCTACTGGTCGCCCGAGTTCGAGTACGCCGAGTACGACATCAAGGACCTGCTGCACGACAAGGACCACCTGGGGCAGTGGATGGGCACCGTGCCGCCGCCGCCCGCGCACGACCCGAACGGCGAGCCGGCCAAGGAGGAGACCACCGCCGCGCGTAAGGCCGCGGTCCCGGCGGCCCCCGCCGCCCGTCCCGCCGCCCCGCCCGTACGCCCCGAGCCCGAGGCCGGCGCATGACCGGTGCGGACGTGCTGCTGCTCGCCCTCGGCGCGGTGGCGGTCGGTTCGGGGGTGCTGGTGGTGGCTACCCGGCACCTGGTGCGGGCCGGCCTCTACCTCGTGGTCTGCCTCGGCGCGCTGGCCGGGATGTACCTGGTGCTCACCGCCGAGCTGGTGGCCTGGGTGCAGGTGCTCATCTACGTCGGCGCGGTGGTGGTGCTCCTGCTGTTCGCGGTGATGCTCACCCGCGCCCCGATCGGCGCCTCCGACGACCTGGACCGGCCCGGCTGGCCCGCGGCGCTGATCGGCGGCGGCACCGGGTTGGGCCTGGCGGCCCTGCTGGTCGACGCCTACCGCTGGACGGCCGTGGACCTGCCCGACGCGGGCACGGCGGAACGCCTGGGCGGCCAGATCTTCCGGAGCTGGGTGCTCCCGTTCGAGGTGCTCTCGGTGCTGCTGCTGGCCGCCCTGGTCGGCGCGATCGTGCTCTCCCGCCCCGACATCGGCCGACCGGGCACCGACCGGTCCGGCGGGCGGCCGGGGACGGCGACCACCGGGAGCGGTCCGGGCGGCGACGGCGGGCGGTCGCGGTGAGGCCGGTCATCCCGTACGTCACCGCCGCGCTGCTGTTCGGCCTCGGCGTCTACGGCGTGCTGCGCCGGCGTAACGCGGTGCTGGTGCTGATGGCCGTCGAGCTGATGCTCAACGCGGTCAACCTGATCCTGGTCACCGCCGACACCACCGTGCGGGCGCAGTTGCCGCACGGCGGGCAGGTCTTCGCGCTCTTCGTGATCGTGCTGGCCGCGGCCGAGATCGGGGTCGGCCTGGCGATCGTGCTCCAGCTCTACCGGCTCCGGGCCAGCGTCGCCGTCGACGAGGTCCCGCTGACCGAGCGCCCGCCGACCGCACGTCCGGCCGGGCCGGCCGTGGCCGGGGTCGCCGCCGGAACCGGCGCCCGGCCCGGTTCCGCCGCCGGGACCGACGCCCGGCCCGGGTCCGCCCGTCCGGAGGGGGAGCGGTGAGCACGACCACGACGCTCGGCGCGTTGCTGCCGGCCGTACCGCTGGTCGCGGGCCTGCTCGGCCTGCTGCTGCCGCCCTCGCCGCGCGGCACCGGGACGGGCGGGGACCGGGCCCGCCGGGTGGCGATCGCGCTCGGCGTGGCCGGGGCGGCCGGCGCGCTGGCGCTCGCCGTCGCTCTGCTGGTCGCCCTCGACCGGCCGGCCGAGGCGTCCACCACCTGGGTCGATCTGGGCGGGCTGACCGTGACCCTCGGGGTCCGGCTCGACTCGGCCGCCGCGCTGGTGGCCGTCGCGGTCGCCGCGGTGGCCCTGGCCGTGCAGGTCTACTCGATCGGCTACCTGCGCCGGGGCCCGCACGACGACGTCGACGCCGACCACCGCTACCCGCCGTACGCGGCGCAGATCAGCCTCTTCACCGCCGCCATGCTGCTGGTGGTGGTCGCCGGCGACCTGATCCTGCTGCTGGTCGGCTGGGAGGTGATGGGCATCTGCTCCTACCTGCTCATCGCCCACGACCGCCGGCTCCCCGAGGCGCCGGCCGCCGCGATGAAGGCGTTCCTGGTGACCCGCGTCGGCGACGTCGGCTTCCTGCTCGGCATCGCGCTGCTGGGCGTCTCGGCCGGCAGCTTCCGGATCGCCGACGTGCTCGCGCACGACCACGGCACCGCCACGCTGACCGCCGCCTGCCTGCTGCTGCTCGCCGGGGTGGCCGGCAAGAGCGCCCAGTTCCCGCTGCACACCTGGCTGCCGGACGCGATGGCCGGCCCGACGCCGATCTCGGCGCTGATCCACGCCGCCACGATGGTCGCCGCCGGCGTGTACGCGGTGACCCGCCTCTACCCGCTGTTCGAGGCCACCCCGGTCGCGCTGGCCGTGCTGGGGGTCATGGCCTCGGTCACCCTGCTGCTCGGCGCGTTCGCCGCCACCGCCCAGGACGACCTCAAGCGGGTGCTGGCCTGGTCGACGGTCTCCCAGATCGGCTACATGACCGGCGCGCTCGCGGTCGGCTCGGCTCCCGCCGCGCTGTTCCACCTGCTCACCCACGCCGCGTTCAAGGCACTGCTCTTCCTCGCCGCCGGCGCGGTGATCCACGCGGTGGGCACCACGCTGATGTCCCGGATGGGTGGGCTGCGCCGCGCCATGCCGGTCACCTTCTGGTGCACGGTGGTCGGCCTGGGCGCCCTGGCCGGGCTGCCCCCGCTGTCCGGCTTCTGGAGCAAGGACGGCGTGCTCGCCGCCGCCGGGGACGCCGCCCTGCACGGCGCCGGCCCGGCCCCGTCCTGGGTGGGCTGGCTGGTCTGGCTCGCCGGGCTGGTCGGCGTCGCCGTCACCGCCTGGTACGCCACCCGCCTGCTGCTGCGCACCTTCTTCGGCGAGACGCGGATCCCGCTGGCCCACCCGCACGACCCGCCCGCCGTGATGCGCTGGCCGGTGCTGCTGCTCGCCGTGCCGGCCGCCCTGCTCGGCCTCGCCGGCTTCGACTGGGCCCTCGCCCGCCGGCTGCTGCTCACGCCCACCGCCGGCGCGCCGGCCGGGGAGCACGCCCTGATCCACGTCGGCCCGGAACTGCTGCTGCCGCTGGCGCTGCTGGCCGTCGGGGCGGGGCTGGCCTGGCTCCGCTGGCGGCGGGACCCGGCCGCCGACCCGGCGGCCGCGCTGGGTCCGCTCCGGCCGGTGTTCGCCGCCGCGTTCCGGCTCGACGACGTCCAGCGTGCCCTGGTCGTACGCCCGACGACGGCGTTGGCCCGGGCGACGCGTACGGCGGACGAGGTGGTGGTGGACGGCGCGGTCGAGGGCAGCGGCCGGGCCGCGCTCGGCCTCGGCGGCGGGCTGGCGGCCCTGCACCGGGCCGCGCTGCCGCGCGCGGCAGCCGGGGTGCTCGCCGGCGCGCTGCTGATCGGGCTGGCCGCCGCCCTGATCGGAGTGGCCGCATGAGGTTCGGGGAGTTCCTGCTGGTCGCGGTGCTGGCGCTGCCGGCGCTGGGCGCGCTCGCGGTGGCCGCGACGCCCCGGGAGCGGGCGGCCCGGGCGCTCGGCACGGCCGTCGCCGCACTGACTTTGGTGGCCGCCGCGCTGCTCGTCCTCGGTGAGCGCGGCTGGGTCACCTACGCGGCCGACGTGCCCGCGGTGCGCCCGTGGCACCGGCTCGACCTGCCCTGGGTGCCCGGTCTGGACCTGCGCTTCCACCTCGGGGTGGACGGCATCTCCTGGCCGCTGGTCGTGCTGACGGCCCTGCTCACCCTGCTCTGCTGCGCCTACACCCTGTGGCGGGTGCCCGAGGGCGGCAGCGGGCGGGCGCTGGTGGCGCTGCTGCTGGTCGTCGAGGTCGGCATCCTCGGCACCTTCCTCGCCCTCGACCTCGTGCTGTTCTTCGTGTTCTTCGAGGTCGTCCTCCTGCCGATGTACGCGATCATCGCCGGCTGGGGCGGCGCGGACCGGCGGCGGGCGGCGGCGAAGTTCGCCCTCTACACGCTGTTCGGCTCGGTGCTGCTGCTGGTCGGCGTCTACACGGTGGTGGCCGCCGCGGGCACCGCCGACATCGTGGCGCTCACCGGTGGGGCCGGGCTGTCCCGGGGCACCCAGCTCGCCGCGTTCACCCTGCTCGCGCTGGCGTTCGCGGTGAAGAGCCCGCTCTGGCCGCTGCACTCCTGGCTGCCCGACGCGCACACCCAGGCACCCACCGTCGGCAGCGTCGTCCTCGCCGGGGTGCTGCTCAAGATGGGCACGTACGGGCTGATCCGGATCGCGGTCGGAGTGGCGCCGGAGGGCGCCCGCTGGGCCGCCCCGGTGCTCGGCGTGCTCGCGGTCGCGGCGATCCTGGTCGGGTCGCTGGTCTGCCTCGCGCAGCGCGAGCTGAAACGGCTGATCGCGTACTCCAGCGTGGGGCACATGGGCTTCGTGCTGCTCGGGGTCGCCACGCTCACCACCACCGGCATCCAGGCGGCCCTGATCGGCAACGTCGCGCACGGGGTGATCACCGGCCTGCTGTTCTTCCTCGCCGGGGCGGTCAAGGACCGTACGCACACCGGCTCGCTCGACGAGCTGTCCGGGCTGCGGGAGACCTCGCCCCGGCTCGCCGGGCTGCTCGGCTTCGCCGCCGTCGCCTCGCTCGGCCTGCCCGGCCTCGCCGGCTTCTGGGGCGAGGCGTTCGCGGTGGTGGCCGCCGTCGAGGTCGGTGGGGCGCTCTGGACCACCCTGGGCGTGCTGGCCGCGCTCGGCGGGGCGCTCACCGCGGCGTACTTCCTGCGGCTGCTGCGGCGGGTGACGCACGGGCGGCCCAGCCCGGCGGTCGGGCGGCTGACCCCCGGCCTGGCCGGCGCGGAACTGGCCGCGTGGGCGCCGCTGGTGCTGCTGGCTCTCGCGGTCGGTCTGGCCCCGACCCTGGTGCTCGGCGTCGCCGAGGCCCCCGTGGACGCCCTGGTGGAGGTGCTGCGATGAGCGAGCCGGGCCGGCGGAACGGACGCGGCGAGGTGTCCGCATGAGCGAGCGGAGCGAGCGAATCATCAGGCTCAGCGCTTTGGTGCCTCATGACGGCACGCAGCGAAGCGGAGTGCCGGCATGAGCGTGGTGCAGAGCGTCGACAACGTGGCGCTGCTCCCGGCGTACCTGGCCGCCGGGACGGCCGTGCTGGTGCTGCTCGCCGACCTGCTGGTGGCCCGCTCCCGGGTCACGTTGGCGACGGCCGCCGTCGGCGCGGTCGCCACGGCGCTCGGCGCGGCCCTGGTCGGCGCCGGGGACGAGCGGCGGACGTTCTGCGTCGGCCCCGACTGCTCGTACGTCTTCGGCGGCCGGGCCGCCCTGGTGGCGGCGGTCGTCGCCCTGCTCACGCTCGGGGTGCTCGCGCTGTCGGGGCCGCCGCTGCGGGCGGGGCAGTCGCCGACGGGGGAGTACTGCTTCCTGCTCGCCTGCTCGATGACGGGCGGCGTGGTGCTCGGCGCGGCCGGCGACCTGATCACCCTGGTCGTGGCGCTGGAGACGCTCACCCTGCCGCTCTACGTGCTCGTCGGGCTGCGCCGGGGCAGCCTGGCCAGCGCCGAGGCGGCCGTCACCTTCTTCGTGGTCAGCGTGGTCGCCACCACGCTGACTTTGCTGGGGGCGGCGCTGCTCTACGCGGCCACGGGCGGGCTGCACCTGGGCCGGCTCGGCGCGATCCTGACCGACCGGCCGGACCTGCTCGACCTGCCGTTGACCACCGCCGCCGTGGCGCTGGTCGTGCTGGGGCTGGCGTTCAAGGTGGCGGCGGTGCCCTTCCACGCGTGGGCGCCGGCCACCTACGACGGCGCGCCGCTGCCGGTGGCGGCATACCTCTCCACCGCCTCGAAGCTGGGCGGCGTGGTCGCCCTGCTGGCCGTCGTGCAGCACGCGCTGCCGGCCGACGTGACGGGGCCGGTGCTCGCCCTGCTCGCGATGCTGACGATGACCGTGGGCAACCTGGTGGCGCTGCGCCAGCGGCGTACGGTCCGGCTGCTCGCCTGGTCCTCGGTGGCCCAGGCCGGCTACATCCTCGCCCCGCTGGGCGCGTTGGCGCTGGCCGCCGGACGCACCGCCGACGCCCGCACCGCCGCGTACGCGGCCGCCGTCGCGTACGCCGTCTTCTTCGTGGTGCTGGAGCTGGCGGCCTTCGCGGCCGTGGTGGCGTTGCGCCCGGCCGGCGCGGACGGCGGCACCGTCGACGACCTGCGCGGCGCGGGCCGGCGGCACCCGTGGCGGGCGGCGGCGCTGGGACTGGCGCTGATCGGGCTCGCCGGTCTGCCGCCGGGCCTGGCCGGTCTCTTCGCCAAGGTGACCGTGGTCCGTTCGCTGCTGGACGGCGGCGCGGGCTGGCTGGCCCTGGTGGTGGCCGTGAACGCGGTGCTCGGCCTCGCCTACTACCTGCGCCTCACCGCCGCCCTCTGGGTCGCCCCGCCCGTGGCTCCGACGGCCCCGGTCGCCGGGCCCACCGCCCCCGCCGGTGGGGACGCCACGCCGGTCGGTGCCCCGGCCATCGCCGCCGTGCGGGCCGGGGCGGTCGGCGCGGCGCTGGTCGTGGCAACCGTGGTGGCAGTGGTGATCGGTTTCGCTCCGCAACTCGTGCTCGACCTCGCCGCCCGCTGAGCGAACTAGTCAGCCGGCGGCTCCCGCGCTGCGAACCCGTCAGCCGGCGGGCTCCGCGCCCGGATTCCCGCTGATCGTGGCGGTAACCGCAGGCGGGCACTCCGGACATCCCAGGCAACTCACAGCCATGAGACGGATGGTTGACGGGTACCGGGTTGTTGAAACGGTCAGCGGGTCCCGCGTGGATCCGCGCACCGAAGGAGTGATCGTGCACCACAACCGTCTGAAGACCGCCGCGTTGCTCGGCCTGCTCACCTCGCTGATCCTGGCGGTGGGCTACTGGTTCGGCGGCAGTGGCGGACTGGTCATCGCCGTCGTCGTCTCGCTGCTGATGAACGGCGTCACCTACTTCTACTCCGACAAGCTCGCGCTGCGCTCGATGCGGGCGCAACCGGTCAGCGAGGCACAGTTCCCCGAGCTGTACCGGATGGTCCGCGAGCTGGCCACCGAGGCCGGGCAGCCGATGCCGCGCCTCTACGTGAGCCCGACGTCCCAGCCCAACGCGTTCGCCACCGGGCGGAACCCGCAGCACGCGGCCGTCTGCGTGACCCAGGGGATCACCGAGATCCTCGACTACCGGGAGCTGCGCGGGGTGATCGGGCACGAGCTGTCGCACGTCTACAACCGGGACATCCTCATCTCCAGCGTGGCGGCCGGTCTGGCCGGCATCATCACCATGCTGGCGAACATCGCCTGGTTCATCCCGCTCGGCGGTGGCGACGACGAGGACGCCCCGAACCCGATCGTGCTGCTGCTCACCATCGTCCTGGGCCCGATCGCGGCCACCGTCATCCAGCTCGCGATCAGCCGCAGTCGGGAGTTCCAGGCGGACGCCTCCGGCGCCCGGCTGACCCGGGACCCGCTGGCCCTGGCCAGCGCTCTGCGGAAGATCCACATGGGCACCCAGCGCCGGCCGCTGCCGGCCCAGGGGCAGCTCACCAGCACCGCCCACCTGATGATCGACAACCCGTTCCGGGGCGGCGGCGTGGCCGCGCTCTTCTCCACCCACCCGCGGATGGAGGAGCGGGTCGCGCGCCTGGAGCAGATGGCCGCGAGCAGCGGCCCGGTGCAGTTCCAGCGCTGAGGCGTTGATCACCTCTCCGCCCGTGCCCGGCCCCGCCGGGCACGGGCGGACCGCTGTGTGAGCGTGTTAACCGTTTCGTCCCGAGGCTGGCCGGCGTTAGGGTCGGAAGGGGTTCCCGCTCATTACACTCCCTTGGAGGTCGACCGTGGCCGCACTGCGCCAGTACCTGGGCGTCTGGCGGATCCCCGGGGCACCGATGCTGCTGGTGACCGGCATCATCGGGCGGCTCGGGATCGGGATGACGCCGCTGGCGCTGCTGCTGGTCGTCGAGCAGGTCACCGGGCGATACTCGCTGGCAGCCGTCGCCGGGGGCATCTACGCCCTGGCCGGTGCCGCGCTCAGCCCCGTGGCCGGCCGGATCGCCGACCGGATCGGCCCCAGCCCCGTGCTGCTCGGCACGGCGGTCGCCCACCCGCTCGCCCTGATCGGCCTGCTCTGGTCCGCCCGCGCCGACGCCGGCGGCCTGGCGCTGGTCTTCGTGGCCTCCGGCGTGGCCGGGGCGACGTACCCGCCGCTGACCGCCGCGATCCGGGGCGCCTGGAACGACCTGACCTCGCCCGCGTCGGGCCGGCGACAGCTGCGCAACACCGCGCTCGCCGCCGAGACCACCCTCTTCGAGATCGTCTTCGTGCTCGGCCCGCTGCTGGTCGCCGGCTTCATCCTGGTCGCCGACGCCGGGGCCGCCCTGGTCGGTTCGGCCGTGGTGACCCTCGTCGGCACCACCGCCGTGGCGCTGGGCCGGGTGATGCGGGGGTGGCAGCCGCACCCGCGCGAGCACCACACCAGGGGGCTCGGGCCGCTGCGCGCCCCCGGTTTCCCGGCGCTGCTGCTCTGCGTGGCCAGCCTCGGCATCGCCTTCGGCGCGGCCGGCGTGACCGTGCCCGCGTTCGCGACCGACTACACCTCCGACGACCCGGACAGCCTCGCCGGCGTGCTGCTGGCAGTCTGGGGCGTCGGCAGCGCGGTAGGCGGGTTCTGGTTCGGTGTCCGCAAGCCGGCCCGGAACATGACCCGGCAGTTCGCGCTGCTGCTCGCCGCGGTGGCCGGCAGCTTCGCCGTCTTCGCGGTGATGCCCACCCCGGCGGCGCTGGGCACCGCCCTGGTGATCGGCGGCGCCACGATCGCGCCCGCGCTCACCCTGGAGAACACCCTGGTCGGCCGGATCTCGCCGACCAGCATGCTCAACGAGGCGTACACCTGGGTGGTGACCATGTCGGTGGGCGCCAGCGCCGCCGGCGGCGCGGTGGCCGGCCTGATCGTCGACCACGCCGGCGGGGTGCCGTGGGCGTTCCTCTTCGCCGGGGCGGCGGTCGCCGTCGGGGCCGGGATCGCGGCCCTGCCCACCGGCCCCATCGCCCGCGCGGAGGCCACCGCGGTACGCGCCGAGGATCTCGTGCCCGCCTGACCCGCACCACCGGCCGCCGCTGTTCAGGTCACCGGTTCTTCCGGCACCGGCTGTTCCGGCCGCCGGTTGTCCCGGCACCGGCTGTCCCGGCCGCCGGCGGGGTCAGCGCTGCTGCGTCATCCGGTCGGCGAGGCGACGCAGCGTCGGCGCGGCGGCGAGCAGCGCCTCCCGGTCGGCGTCGTCCAGGCCCGCCAGCGCGGCGCCGAGCAGGTCCCGCCGGTGCCGCCCGTACGCGGCGATCCGCTCCCGCGCCGCGTCGGTCAGTTCCAGGCGGACGGTCCGCCGGTCGACCGGGTCCCGGTCCCGGTGCAGCAGCCCGGCGGAGGTCAGCTCACCGACCAGCGTGCTGACCGTGTTGGGCGCGGTGCCCAGCCGCTCCGCGGCCTCACGGACGCCGACGCCCGGCTGCCGCTGCACCAGCCGCAGCACCTCCACCTGCGCGTCCGGCAGGGCGACGCTGCCGGCCCGCTGGCTGGCCGCGCGGCGCAGCACCCGGTGCAGATCGCCGAGGGCTCCGCTGAGCTGGTCCACCGTCTCGTCCGTCACAGGACACTCTCCCCGCTTCAACAACTCTGTTGGCAGAGCTATCGTATGCGGGCCGCCGCCACGGAGGGGACCGCCATGCCGCACGCCACCGCGCCGCCCGTACGCCCGGACGAGCGCGTCGCCGTGCCGACGGGACGGGCCGCCGCGGTGCTGCTGGTGCTGCTCGGCACGATCACCGCGTTCGGGCCGCTCTCCCTGGACACCTACCTGCCGGCGTTCCCCGAGATGACCCGCGACCTGGCCGCCAGCCAGGCACAGATCCAGCTCTCCCTCACCACCTGCCTGATCGGCATGGCGCTCGGCCAACTCGTCACCGGCCCGCTCAGCGACCGCTGGGGCCGGCGCCGACCGGTGCTCGTGGGCGTCGGCGCGTACACCCTGCTGTCGCTGCTCTGCGCGGCCGTGCCGTCGGCCGAGGCCCTGGCCGCGGCGCGGTTCGCGCAGGGCTTCGCCGGCGGCATGGGCGTGGTAGTCGCCCGCGCCGTCGTCCGCGACCTCTACGCCGGCCGGGACGCAGCGAAGTACTTCTCCCGGCTCACCCTGGTCTTCGGCATCGCCCCGATGGCCGCGCCGGCCTTCGGCAGCCTGGTGCTGCGCTTCGGCTCCTGGCGTACCGTCTTCGTCGCCCTCGCGGTGATCGGCGCGCTGCTCGCCGCCGCCGTCGCGTGGCGGCTGCCGGAGACGCTGCCCGCATCCCGGCGCAGCACCGGCGGCCTCGCCGCCACGGCCGCCGCCGGCCGCTCGCTCTTCACCGACCGGATCTTCCTGGGGTACGCGTTGGCGCAGGGCCTCGCCTTCGCCGGACTGTTCGCCTACATCTCCGGATCGTCCTTCGTCTTCCAGGACGTCTTCGGCGTCTCGGCCGGCACGTTCAGCCTGATCTTCGGCGTCAACGCGCTCGCCCTGGTCGCCGTCGGCCAGGCGAACGCCCGCCTGCTGGACCGCTTCGAGCCCCGCAGGCTGCTGATCGGGCCGCTCGGGGTGGGGGTGCTGGCCGCCGCCGCGGTGCTCGCGGGCGCACTACTCGACGCCCTGCCGCTGGTGGCGGTGGCCCTGTTCGTCTTCGTCGGATCGCTCGGCATGGTGACGCCGAACGGCACCGCGCTCGCCCTGGACCGGCACGCCGCCCACGCCGGCACCGCCGCCGCCCTGCTGGGCGCCATCCAGTCGGTGGTGGGGGCGGCAGCGGCGCCGCTGGTCGGGCTGGGCGGGGAGGGCAGCGCCGTCCCGATGGCCGTGGTGATCACCGGTGCGGCGATTGCCTCCCTCGCCGTCGTCCTCACCCTGGCCCGCCCGCGCCGGTCCACCACGGCGACCTCTGCCGAGGGCAGCCTGTGAGCATGGCGGGGCCGGTTCCGGCGGTGGTGGGTGGCGGCGTCAGAAGGTGAAGTCCCGGATCGCGGCGCCGCCCGACGCGTAGAGGTCGACCCCCACCTCTGCCCCGTCCAGCAGGAACTGGAGGCCGGCCCAGGCTTGTCGAGGCAGCAAACCGGCCGATCCTCGTCGTCGACCACGTGCTCCGCGGCCCACTCCGGGGCGCCCGGCCCGGCTCCTCCGGGGTCACCCGGAACGACAGCACCCCATGGATCGACCACTCCACATCGGCCCGGTCGAATCGGCGGCCAGTCTGACAGCCCCCTTCGACGACCGGCGGGCACCGGGCGAGCACCACGGAGCCCGACCGCAGAGGTCCAGGCCGTCGCCGGGCCGCCGGCCATCAGACGGAAATACCGAACGACGACCGACGGCAACGACGTCTGCCAGGCCGCAGCAGGTCGACGACCTGATGATCAGCCAGGGCGGCTGAGGCTTACCGGTAGTTCGTGAACTGGAGGGCGACGCCGAAGTCCTCGCCCTTGAGCAGCGCGATGACGGCCTGGAGGTCATCCTTCTTCTTGCCGGTGACGCGGAGCTGGTCGCCCTGGATCTGCGCCTGGACGCCCTTCGGGCCCTCGTCGCGGATCTTCTTGCTGATCGCCTTGGCCTTGTCCGAGTCGATGCCCTGGATGACCTTGCAGTCGATCTTGAAGGTCTTGCCCGACGAGCGGGGGTCGCCGGCGTCCAGCGACTTCAGCGAGATGTTCCGCTTGACCAGCTTCTCCTTGAAGACCTCCAGCGCGGCCCGTACCCGCTCCTCGGTCTCCGCCTGGAGGCTGATCGCCTCCTCGCCGGACCAGGAGATCTCGGCGCCGGTGCCCCGGAAGTCGAACCGCGTCGCGAGCTCCTTCTCCACCTGGCGGAGGGCGTTGTCGACCTCCTGGCGCTCGACCTTGCTCACGATGTCGAACGACGGGTTCGCTGCCATGCTCATGCTCCTGCTGTCCGGCGGTTTGTGGTCCTGTGTCCCCCGCTGACCAGCGGTACGACCCCCTGACGGTACCCGGTTGCGCTCCTGCCGGGGGGAGCCGCTATCCTTGCTTCCGCTACCGCGTTACGACGCGGTGGGGTGCCCTGGCGGGTTGCCCGAGCGGCCAATGGGAGCGGACTGTAAATCCGTCGCGAAAGCTACAGAGGTTCGAATCCTCTACCCGCCACCAGGAGCACCAACGGCCCCTGACCAGCAGGAATGCTGATCGGGGGCCGTTGTCGTTTGTCTGGCCGAGTCCGGCTGCGTCCAGCCGTTGACGACTGGTTGTGGGCAGATCGTGGGCGGGTCGATCTTGCCTCTGGGGCTGCGCCTGTTGGTGTTGTGGCGCTTGCCGGGCTGGCGCGGGCCGTGCGCGTAGGGACCGGCTGAGGGCTCCGCGCTGGCGTGTCGCTGGCTACGGGAGGTAGGCCGAGGGCAAGCCAGTCCCGGGGTTGGACTGGCGCGGCAGCCGGAAGCCCCGACCCTCGACAAGGTCGACCCGTTCGGCTTCCGTACCGCCTGGCGGTGATCGTGCCGTTCTTGGGGGCGGCGGTCCGGCGGTAGTCGGTGGCTCTCCGCCCCGGCGCCGAAGGCGGTCGGGGCGGTTTGCCGCCGGCCGGGTTACCGCCCCCGCGCCGCGCGGAGCGCGGCGCCTTGATCCAGAATAGAAGGAATCGGCAGTGATGGTGGTTGGCCTATGTCGTGTCACGGCACATGCTTGACACTCGCGTCCCACCAGATGCTTGACAAGATCCATACAGGTTGGTCGGGTGGCCTGCTGAGCTAGGAAGACCGTTACCGCGGGGAGGTCGGTGACATGGAGGCGCTCGACGTCCTGGCAGAGTTCGGCGCAACTGGCCGGGTCGGCCTTCTTCATCCCGGCGCCGGTTTACGAGGTGTCGCTGCTGCTTACGGCATGCCGTGGGACATCGGGCGAATCGACAAGCGCAGCAGGTGGCCGCACCTGTACTCCTATGGTGACGTCGAGTTCGTCGTATGCCGCTGCCGGATCATCACCTCCGTGATGGTCCAGACCTGGCGACGGACGGTCGAGCTGCCGAGCGAAGCGCGGTCGGGCGAGGTCATCGCCCTGCCCTCACGACTGACCTTCGTTCAGGTGACCGACGCCTTGGCCGCCGCAAACTGTCACTGGGAGCCGCTCAAGCCGATCGAGGGACAGTGCGGGCTGCGCACCCTGCCTCAACGCGTCGACTTCACCTTCGTCACCGACGATGGCCCCGATCCCGTGCTGCACGGTGCAAGCACTTGGGCCCACGAGCACGCCTGCATGCCTTCGGCAGCCGCCGACGCTGCCTTCGCTGACGACTTCCCACCCGAGCAGGCCGACTGACCACTGTCTCAGGTGTGGCGGTCCTTCCCCGCTTCTCTAGACCAGCCGTCAAGCATGTCCTGGGATGGATCTGTCAAGCATGTGCTGGGACTAGGCATGGCGGTTAGCATAGAAGGGCCATAGGTAGATTTGTAGTTCATTTGTTAAGCGCATCGTTAAGAAGTCGAAGCACATCGTCGGGCATTGCATTGCCCTGTAGCTCCTTAAGTATCTGTCCCATCAAAAAATTGGTACCTTTTCGCTTGCCGCGCCTGGCCTGATCGACAACGTCCTGGTTTGCCTCGAAGACCGCTACAATGACCGAGTTGATCAGACCTGTATCTGCCGACTTTGAAGCACGTTCTCGCTTAACAATCTCCTCTAAAGAATCTCTCCCCCTTGCGAGCTCTTCGGCGACTGCCCGGACTTGCTGGGGGAGGAGGGCCTTCCGCCGGATTAGCTCGGCCAAGTTAACGACCGCTCCATCGCTGATAGGAAGCTGTGCAGGCTCGACTTCAAGAACGATAGCCAGCTCTTTGAGGTGAGACAGCCATAGTGAGGCTATCCGTGCAGGGTCGCCCTTCAACTTCATTGCCGCGAGGATGCGTTTCGATAGGCCACTTCGGTCGATCCCGATGGCCATGTCGCGAGGGACGCCGGCTGCCTCTAGTCCCGCGACAGTTGCCTTGTCGAATGCTTTATTGCGTCTGTCTTGGAATCGCTCGTACCAGCCATCTTTTGTGTTTACATTAGAGCGTATGCAAAGGTTCGCTCTGGGTGACTTGAAACTCGCGTTACCAGGCCCGATCTCGACAAGAGTAATGTAAGGAGAGCGGTCAAGTGGCTCTTCCATGAAAACAATATAACGAGCAGACTTGGCGGCAGATTTTACGCGATGATCCCTTCGGGCCTTGTCCAAGCCTAGGCTAGGCGCGTAGGTGACTGCCACAATGCCATTATGCTTTCGGATGTCGATACGTTTCAGGTAACTGAGTTGAGACGTGGAGAGCAGAACGATCAAGAGATCAGGATCGAGACACGTTGCTCTGACGGTCGATTCAAGGCCCCTGCTGGTAGTCCTGATCCTTCCCAAGACCTGCTTTCCCCGTGGCCCGTGGCGCGATGGCGGGGAGATGGATGGATTGCCGGCAAAGCTCTTTCCATACTTCAGTGCGACCCATGGGTTAATGTGCCTCTCCTGTTGTACAGGCGCGATGTGAAGAGTGTGCTTATTCCACTTTGCATTTAGGTCGCCGGATACGCCCTCCTGGCGCAGTCCCCAAACGCCTGATCCGACGACATCTACCCCTCCGACAAAGGCTCCGAGCATCTCTAGCTCGTCAATAACCTCAATCCAGTGGTTCAGAAGCACCTCCTCTCTAAAATCCAGATATGCAACAAAATTTTCTCCTGTTTGAAGCACCTCCGCCATCAGTAGTAGATCCTGAATGGAGGCAATGAGGGGAGTGGCCTTATCGGGGAGCAGGCTCGTGCGCCAGAGGAGGTCTAGTCGTGTCGCAAGTTGCCCTAAATCGTCCGCTGTTGGCAGCAAAACGTAGGCCTTCCTGACCTCCTTCGCGGAGATGGTCACCGGCGTCGAGTCTTTTTCCGTCAACGTGACTGATCCGTCACGATCGAGAACCCGCAGGAAGCGCGTCGCTTGGAAGTACCCCTCGCTGATTGTCTGCTTCAGGTCCGCCATTGCGGCCTCCGTAGATCCCTTGCGTGCGGCCGTAGAGAGGTATCCCCCCTTACCCTCAAGTACAAAGCAAACGTCCTCCCAAAGAACGACACCATCGACCTCGCCTTGAATTTTTCTGTCCGCGCTTGCATACGTTGCGCCCGACAAGAGTCGGCATCCGGGAGTTAGAAGCTTTACCGCCTGTAGCGATGATTCTTCGACCTCTGCTGCCCGAATTGCGAAGTATTTCTCTCCGTGTTCCCGAGCTATGGCGGAGTCGTAAAGTGCGGAGAAGTCGGTCGCAAGTCGGTGTGACAAGGCGAGGAGGATCCGGCTTCCGCTTCTAACGAACGGACGATGTTTGAGCTCTGCGTCAACCAGCGCGTTGATGTCTCGGTTTTTCGACCTCTTGTATCCTGGCTCCAGGCTTAAAGCCTGAAGCCAGTACCTAACCTGCTCCCGGTGTGGTTCTTCGCGTGTTTGGAGTATCTGGTCCTCAGTTAAGGATAGGGCCGGGAGCAGCTTACGTAGTGCGCTGGTTTCGGCAGCGGATAGTCGGTCTGGCTTGTTTGGCAAGAGTGACTGACTTCTGATAATTTGCGTGATATAGCTGCCAGGGCCGAGGATCTTCATCGCCTTGTCGGTTACCTTAGCCCACCGCTCTACGAAGGGTGAAATAAGGGAAACCGCCGGTTCCGGGTCGTAAGCTTCGATGCCATGCTCGGCCATTCGCCGCTTCAGCGCTGTTAGATACCTAAGATCAAAGGCGGTGATCGAACGACCCCTTCCGGATAGCCATTCGATGCGGAATGCGAGACCTAGGTTGTTTGGAGATGCGGGGCCGTCCAGCAATCCCTTGGCCATCACCTGAAGATGTGAGGCAATGTTGATCTGCCGGGCGGCTATCAGGGCATCGATAGTTGCTTGGGGGTCATCGGTGAGAAAAGAGGACGACCAGTTGGTTCTGCTTTCCAGGGTGGAGATTAGCTCGATCTCGAATGAGAACGCGTTCGGTGAGGCGGTAACAGCGTTGTGTTCCAGCGTGACCTGACCCAGAAGGATCGCCAAGCTTATGCAACTGTAGGGGGTTGTATCCTTCAATGATGCCGTGAGCTTGGCTTGAGACTGTGCCAAAAAGGCGTCGCAGGACTCCCTGAAGTCCCTCAACTCATCGTCCGTTGGCAAGTGATCGGGTCGATCCACCAAAGTGGGTGAGTTCCCGCTGTACTGGCTCACATCCGCCGCAAGTATTAGCTCGGCTGTAGGTCCGCCAATTGCGGTCACCACCTCGCGTTCATCGAGGATGTGGCCAAGATCGGTCTGAGGTGCCGGCATTTCCATCTCCTCCGTATCCGTCTAGGTTCGCAGTGACGATCGCAATGCGGCAACGGCGATGAGCCGGTAATTTGTAGCTCTACTATCCTGCGTCGCTTGGCCTGTACGTTCTTACTACAGAATCGACGACTCCATGCCGCCTGTTGACGGTCTCCGTGCGGATTAACGCCGCTCCTACCTGAACGGCGAAGAGCGCTGCTAGCTCCGTATCGGCAGCGACAAGGCATTCTCGCGTGTGTGATTCAACCCCTTCGGGCTCTAGATTGCGAGCAGGGGCCTTCACCGAGCTACCTCGACCGTGTTCAGTGGAGATGAGGCCGGCCTGGCGCAGGACGGAGATCGCTTGGCGAATGGTGCCGCGGCTAGCTCGGAACTCGATGACCAGCTTGCTTTCGGTCGGCAAGAGGGCACCCGGCGGGATGGCGCCGCTCTGGATGCGTTCTCTGAGCTCGTCGGCGATCAAGCGATAGCGGGGCTGTCCGTAGTGCAGGGTGGGCACGTGCTCACCGTACCTGGCACTTGTCTTACCAAGTGCCAACCGAACGACATGTTTCGACGTCTAGACAACTCATCCACTTGTAGATACGTTTCCTGGTGTGCGGCCGGGGTGACGGCTCGTATCAGGGGTGGTGTCGCGCCAATCCTGGTCGCACCTGACGCGCGGCGTCCTGTCGGACCGGTTGCGGTAGCCGCGCGGACAAGTTGGCTCGGCGATACCCGACCCGTCTGCGTCACCGGGCGCCCGGTCTCCGAGGCCAGAACCAAGAACCCCACCACCTGGTACGCCCACAGCCGCGCATACGTCGAGATGAAGTGGCCCCGGGCGGCAGCCAAGACCCGGCGGTCGATCGTCGAGGCGCTGACGTCGATCACGGTGACCCTGACCCGGCCGACGAAGCGGGGCCGACCGGATGACGCCCTGCTCCGTGAGGCGCTGTACCTCTACGGGCTGAACCCGCGTCGCTGGTCCGAGGAGAGCCCGGCCGAGCACGCGGCGGCGCTGGCCTGGCTGGAAACCGCGTCGCTGCCGGTTGTCGAGCTGGACTCGCCCGCAATGGTCCGCCGCGTCCTGGACAGCCTGTGCGTACGCCTCGACGGCAAGCCCGCGGCGGCCTCCACCGTTCAGCGCAAGCGGGCCACCTTCTACAACGCGCTCGGGTACGCCGTCGAGCTGGAGCTGATCGACTCCAACCCGGTCGACCGGGTCCAGTGGACGGCCCCTGAGGTCGCGCAGTCCATCGACCGGCGGGTGGTGGCGAACCCGGCCCAGGTCGCCACGCTCTTGGAGGCGGTGAAATCTCTCGGCAAACGGGCCGACAAGGTGACGGCGTTCTTCGCCTGTCTCTACTACGCGGGCATGCGGCCCTCCGAAGCGGCGGACCTGCGACGGGAGGACTGCGACCTTCCCGGGCGGTGCCTCGGCTGCGGGACCGACTTCGACGACCTGGCGGCGGTCAAGCCTTCGGGGTCGTGTGACCACGAGAAGATCGAATACCGCTGGGGTCGCCTGGTGCTCGCCGGCACTGCCCCGCGCGCCGGGTCGCACTGGACCGATGACGGTGGCTCCCACGAGCGGCGCGGTCTCAAGCACCGGGGCCGGCAGGAAACCCGAACCGTTCCGATCCCGCCCCGGCTCGTCGAGCTGCTGTGCGCGCACGTCGAGAACCACGGCGTCGGCCCAGACGGTCGGTTCTTCCGGGGCCTGCACGGCGGGCCGCTCTCCGAGTCGGTCTACGACCGGTGGTGGAAGCTCGCTCGCGAGCGGGCGCTGACCGAATCCCAGGTTGCCTCGCCCCTCGTGCGCCGTCCCTACGACCTGCGGCACGCGGCGGCCTCGCTCTGGCTGAATGCCGGCGTCCCGCCGACCGAGGTCGCCCGACGCCTGGGCCACGGCGTCGCCGTCCTGCTCCGCGTCTACGCCAACTGCATCGACGGGGGAGACAACACCATGAACGACAAGATCGGCGACGCGCTCGGATGATGCTCGTCTCGCTTCCGTCTGACGTCCGATCGGCGCATTCTGGGCCTTGTGAACATCTTCACCGTCCTGGTCGCCGTCATCCTCTATCTGTGGCTTCCGTTGTCGATCATTGCCGCCGTGATCGCAGTAGCGGTTTTGCTGGCTTGGTCTGCCGTCCGTTCGCCGAGGGACACGCAGTCGGAGCCGCTGCGGTCAGCAAGGCGAGCCACTGTGGCGGTGTCGAGGCTGGGCCTGGCGGCTGCGCTCGCAGTAGTACGCCTGGCGACTGGGTTCTGGCGGGCGACAAGACGGGGTGCTGCCTCTCTGCCGGTGGCGCTGAAGTCACTGACGGTCGAGCCGCCGTCGGGAGGCGCCTTCAACGACTCCCGGGACGTGTGGCCGATGCCGCGGGACGACTAAGGAGCCGCGGCTCCAGTGGGCGTGGGCAGATGGTGGGCGGTCGAGCATCAGCGGCCAGCTCGTGAAGGAGAAGCAGCAGCTCAGGATGCTTGCCGGGGGCAAGATCGCGGATGCCCTGTAAATCCGTCGCGAAAGCTACAGAGGTTCGTATCCTCTACCCGCCACCAGGCAACGGCAAGGCCCCTGAACTGCGAAACGCGGGTCAGGGGCCTTTGTCGTCTCCTGTCGCGGTTGACCGTTGTCGCCCCAGCCCGACCGGCCGATCGGGCACGCAACGGGCACGTTTGATCTTGGGGTTGCCCGACCATCGTCGGCTGGCGGGATTCTCGGTCCGGGGCATTCGTCCATGCCGGGTTCTCAAGTTCCTCGTCATCCGGCACGAACTTGGCCACCGGACCTGATCGTGCAAACGACGTCCGGAACGGGCTCCGCTCGGAACCGATGAGGCCGAGAGGGGAAACCGTGAACTTGCTGAGCGTCCTGCTGCTCGCGGTGGTGATGATCGCCGGTCCGCAGATCATCAGTGCCGTCTTCCTCGCCTCCAGCCGGGAGGCGAAGCGCAGTTCGCTCGCCTATGTGGTTGGGGCCGGGCTCGCCATGCTCATCGGGCTGACCGTCTGGTACTTCGTCTTTCACGCCGTCCGGGGCACGGGGGGCGGCCAGGGCAAGCACGAAGGTACTCGTCACCTGATCGACTGGGTGGTGTTGGCCGTGCTGTTGGCGCTGATGGTGATGGTCTTCGCCCGCCGCAAGCGGAGCCAGCCGCCGAAGTAGATGAGCAAGTTGCAGGCGGCCAGCCCCCGCTTCGCCTTTGGGTTGGGCTTTCTGCTATTCATCGCCATGCCCAGCGACGAGGCCACTATGGTGGCGGTCGCTGGAAGCCTCGCCGGCCATGACAAGCCTTGGTGGCACCTGCTGCCGTTCCTCGTTTTGACGCTGCTGTTGCTGGCGTTGCCGCTGCTCGTCCTGCTCGCGCTCGGTCAGCGCGCAGTGGTGATGCTGCCAAAGATCCGGGACTGGGCCAACGAACACTCGTGGCTAGTTAGCGAGGCAGTCATCCTGATCTTCACGGCAATCGTCGTGTCCGATCTGCTCAAGTGACCCGCCTTCACTTGGGCGTCAATCGCCGAGCGGGCTGGCACGCACCTTCGTTGATGTATCGGCCCGGAAGTTCATGCGGGCGCGTGTCGTGAAGACGTCGCGGAGGATGTAGCGCGGCTGTTTGGGCGGATCTCCTCGTCGGGCAGTCGTAGGCCGTCCGGGGAGGCTGGAGCCCTTGTGGTACCGGCGAGGTGCTCCGCGCGGATCTCCCCGCCGGATGACCTCCTGGTCCTGGTCCTCGCCTACGGCGGATTGCGGATCGGGGAAGCGCTCTGCTTGCGGCGCCGGTACGTCGTACGCGGCAGACGGCCGCATGACCGTCGCCGAGTCGGTTGCCCAGCTCCCCCTCGGCCCGATGATCGACATCCAAAAGTCACCAGCGGCGGGAACTCGCCCTGCCGGCCTTCGTGGTCAACCGGCTCCGACAGCACCTGGCCGATTTGTTCCAGGACCCGGACCCCTTCTTCTTCTCCGGCCGACAGCAGCGGACCGCCGGCCGGCCGCAGAGCTACAACGGCTGGAAGTGCCGATTTGATCGCGCGGTGGAGCGGGCTGGCCTGACCAACCTCATCCCGCACGACCTCCGGGCGACGCACGGTAGCTGGGTCGCTGATTCTCACGGCGTCCTCGTTGACGCCCGCCGGCTCGGTCACTCCAACGCCAGCGTCACTACTCGGCGCGAGCGGTTGACGGCCGGGATGCCGAGGTGGCTGCCTTCTTCGACAGGGCACGAACGGGCAGGGATGCTTCCAACCTGGCCCGCAACAGCCACGCGGGTAAGACCAAGCCCTCCCGCGAGTTGCCCCAGGGATCCTGACCGGAATTCGGGGCGCAGCGTGCGGAAGGTAACCCTGGCCTATTCCTCCTGGCCTTGGCGTCCCTCGCGCCAGAGTTCATGTTCCCTAAGTACCCATGCCAGCCAGTAGAGGCCGAACGAGACCACAAAGATGGCGAAGAACAGCGCCGCCAGCAGCATGACCCCGCTCAGGAAGCTCCCGTCCGAAACGGACTGGCCAGCGCACACGAACACTACGCCGAGCAACAGGGAGGTCAGCATCAGCGACCGGAAGACCGGTTGTTCGACTGGATGCTTGGGCGGGTCCGCCATGAGTGCTCCTTTGCGTGGTCCGCTCATCTTCACGACCTGGGGCAACCCCCGTAGGGGTTGATCATCGGGGTGCGATCGGGCACGTCGGGCCGCCGGTACCTCAGAAGGGGCACGCAACGGGCACGCGGGGGGCCCGAACCGAACAGCGGGGGAGAAAAGCGACCCTGATCTACGCGGACCTTCATCGAAGACCTTGAGAACAGGCAAAACTGTAAATCCGGCGCGAAAGCACACAACTGGCGGCCGTAATCGCCCCGCACGCCCTTGGGTGGGCGCGCGGGGCCAGGGCGAATCGCGTAGTAAGTGTGGTGGGGCCCTGAGCAGGAGTGTTCTCCCACATCACCATGAACTGGCAGAGCTCATCCCGTGCGTGACGCTGGCTGGTCTGTCAGCTCCGCTCGTGGCTGCCTGCCCAACCTCATTCTTGCCGGTCCCCGCAGAAGATCAAAGATCCTCAACCTGCATCAGCCGGCGGTTGAGATCGGGTTCTACTTCACCGTACGCATCGGCTGGCCGGTCAGGATGCTGTGGCCGACAGTAATCACGATCATGACGCCGGCCACTGCGAGAGCTACGCCTATCGCCCGTTCCAGCAGGATGAAGCGCGCTAGACGCTCCTCGTGCGGGACGTCTGGTAGCCAACGCCAGGGCGGAACTCGCCGTAGCGCACTCGCGGTGGACATCGACCGCCGCACGTGCCACTCCGTCACGCCGCGAAAGTTGGTGGCCAGGGCGACGCCTACGAGGCTCACAGCTGGTCCCGTGATGACAGCCGCCAGGACACGCCATGTCTCCATCTGACCCCTCCGGTGTGGTTACCGGATCTTAGTTGGCGGCCTCTGTCTCGCATCTGTGTCGCCGTACCCCTGTTGATCGGCGTTCATGCTGGTCAGAGGCTTCGGGTGCATCGTGGTCGGCGTTGCGGACCTGGTGCCGTTCGCCCATTCGTACGACATCCTGGTCGGGCCAGGAGCCGCTGCCGGTCACCGTTGTGCGGCTTTCCCTCCGGGTGTACGACGTCCAACCCCCGGTGAGCCGGGCAGGTGGCGGTGAGTATGAGCGGTATGGGACATCCGGAAGGCGGTGGAGAGGGTCAGGACCTGTTGCAACGTCGCGAGGACGTGCGGCAGGCCAACTTCCTGGAACTGTTCGTCGACCTGGTGTTGGTGTTCGCCCTGGCCGGGGTGGTCAGCCGCGTCGCGCGGGACATCGTCAGCGAAGACGCTGTCGTCCGGTGGCGGTCGATGGCCTTCCTGCTGGTGCTGTCTCTGCCGCTGATCTGGTTGTGGATCACGACCGCGCACATCACCAGCTGGTTCGACCCCCGCCGCCGCAAGATCCAGTGGATTGTGCTGGCCAGTGCCTTCGGATTGCTGGTCATGTCGACCTCGCTGCCGTACGCGTTCGTGGGCCGCGGGTGGGCGTTCGCGCTGCCGTACGTGATCCTGCAGCTCGGCCGGCCGCTCATCCTGATGCCCGCGCTGCGCGGGCACCCCCTTCGGCGGCTCTACCTCCGGTCAGTGCTGTGGTACGCGGCCACGGCGGTGATCTGGCTCGCCGGCGCGGCCGTCAGTGGCAGCGCCCGGGCCACCCTGTGGGGGGTCGCCGTGACCATTGACATCGTCGCCGGGCAGTTGCGCTGGCCGGTGCCGGGGATGGCCCGGCCAGCGCAGGTCAGTGCGTGGGCCATGGACAGCCGCCACCACCTGCCCGAGCGATACCAGCAGTTCCTGATGATCGCCCTCGGGGAAACCGTCCTCGCCGTCGGCCTCACGCTGACCAACCAGCCGGTCACCGCGGCGGCCGCCGCGGGGCTCGTGGTGGCGTTCCTGTCGACCGTGCTGTTGTGGCGCATCTACTTTTACCGCTCCGGCCAGGTCCTCGCCGAAGCTGTCGCCGCGGCGGGGGACCGGTACGCCGCCGGCCGCGCCACCGGCACCGCCCACGTCGTCATGGTGGCGGGCATCGTCGCCGCCGCAGTCGGGTTCGAGATCGTACTGCAGCACCCGGACGGCCGGCCCGAGGCGGTGTGGCTCGTCGCGATCCTCGGCGGCCCGGCATTGTTCCTCTACGGCCGCATCCGTCTGGAACGCATCGTGTTCGACCGACTTTCCGTCCGCCGCATCGTCGCCATCGCCGCCCTGGCGGTCGCCGCCGTCCCCCTGTATTTCGCCTCGTCGCTGGCCGCTGCGGTCGTGGCCGCGCTCGTGCTGCTCGCCGTCGCCCTGGCCGACGCCCGCCACGCCGCTGGCCGTCCTCCCGAGGCGCCCTCCCCGGCGCACTAGGTGTACTGCCCAGGGAGGTTGGTCAACCTGGTGATAGGTGGCCGGCCGGCGGAGGTTGCCCGGCGTCTGGGCCACGGCCTCGTGCTCCTTCGGGTCTACGCCGACTGCATCGACGGGGAGACGTACGTCGGACGGCCGGCGAAGCCCGTGCGGCCCCGGGCGGGAGGCGCTCACTCCCGCGGTCCCCTTCGTGACCGGCTTGTCCGGATCCGCCGCTCCAGCCGCATTGCCCTCCACCGATCGGACGCATCATGTCTCGACACTGGTGCGATGGCGCAGACCGGGTATGGTGGTCGATGCCCGGGCGCGTGTCCGGATGGGTGGTGCGGCTCCCCGGGCGACTGATGGACGATAGCCGTAGGGCCGGCCGGCCCTGCTGGCCTCGTCGCCGGGCGGAATGCGCCGAAGGTCGTATTCGGCACTGTACGAAGTGGGTGGTGGCCGTCGCAGGCTCGTGATCTGGCCTGCTGCGACGAGGGTGGTGGTCCGAACGGCGGAACGTCACCGACGCTCGGGCCGCCGGCAGGCGCACGGCTTTTCTGGGTACCTGCCTTGTGGCACGATCGTGGAACCTCCACCATCCCCGTGACACTTCCCCGACAGGAGCAAACATGTCTGGTCGAAGGCTGGGCCGGCTGCTTGGCTCGTTTTTCGTACTCGCCGCTGTGGCTGGTGGCGTCTTCGTCGGTGACGCCTCGAACGTCGGCGACGCTCAGTTGTTGGATTTCGTCTGGAACATGCCCAAGCTCTGACGAACCACCACGTCGATGATGTGAGCCGGCGCGGCCGGTGAGGGGAGCGGCATGGCGGGTCGAGGCCGCACCGGTCCCCGCTCGACGGAGTACGCCTGGCTGATCACCGGGCCGTTGGCGATGCTCGCGGTCGTCTGCGCCACGGTCGTCGGCTTGGTCGCCCCGGAGCCGTTCGGCGAATGGCCACTGGCAGTGCTGCTGCTGGTGGCCATGGTGGCTGCCGGCATGCCGGTGCTGAACTTCACGGTCCGGCGGCAGTCCATCGGGATGACGCTCAACGAGATCCCGCTCGTCCTGGCGTTCTTCCTCGTCCGGCCGCTCACGGTCGTCGCCATCTACACACTCTCGGCGATCATCACCCACCTGCGGCACCCCTCCGCCGCCGCGAAGTTCTGGTTCAACGTGGCCCGGGCCGCCGCCGGCTCGTCGCTGGCCGTCCTGGTGCTCCAGGCGTTCCCGCCGGTGCAGGGCGTGGGTCCGGCCACCTGGCTGACCCTGTTCGTCGCGGCGAGCATGGTGAACCTGGTGAGCCTCACCGCGATCGCCGGGGTGCACACGCTGCTCCAGGGCTGGCAGGCCGGGCGCGAGGTCTTCCGGAAGTCCCCGCCGGGACTGCTGGCCGCGGCGATCAACATCGCCTGCGGGATGATCGTCCTGATCCTCATCGCGGCCACCTGGTGGTCGTTGCTGCTGCTGGCGGTCCTGGTCGCCGCGCTGGCGCTCGTCTACCGGGCGTACGCCCAGTTCTTCCGGCAGCACCGCACGCTCGCCGACATGTACGAACTGAGCCGCGCGGTGAGCGAGAGCGGTCAGTACGGCACCCTGCCCGACGCCCTCCTCGGGCGGGTACGGGCCCTGATGCAGGCCGAGTACGCCACCCTCTGGTTGCCCGCCCAGGGCCGGCACCCGGAGGTGCTGCTCACCGCGCGCAACGACGACCCGGGCCTGCTCGACTTCGCCAAGACGCCGGCCGCGCTGCGCGAACGCGCCCGCGACGAGGGCCGTACGGTGGCCGTCGGGCGGGGCCTGATGACCGACGGCGACCTGCGCGCGGCGCTGTCGGCGGAGCGCGTCAAGGACGTGATCGTCATCCCGTTGCGGTCCGGCCAGGCGGTCATCGGGACGCTGGAGGTCGCCAACCGCCTCGGTGACAGCAACCACTTCGTCCGCACCGACGTGCCCCTGTTCGAGACGGTGGCGGCGCACGCGGCGGTGGCGTTGGAGAATTCCCGGCTGGTCGACCGGCTGCGGCACGACGCGTACCACGACGCGTTGACCAAGCTGCCCAACCGGCGGCGGATCACCGGCGCGCTGGACGAGGCGGTCAAGATCCGGGCGCCCGGCGAGGTGGTGGCGCTCCTGCTGTTCGACGTCGACCGGCTGCGGCAGGTCAACGAGTCCCTGGGGCACGCGGCGGGCGACAAGGTCCTCGCCGAGGTCGCCGACCGGCTGCGCGCCTGCGCCCCGTCGTCGGCCCTGGTCGGCCGAGCCGGCGGGGACGAGTTCCTGGTCACGCTGCGGCTGGAGAGCGCCGAGGCGGCGGTGGAGTTGGCCGCGCAGTTGCGCGAGCAGATCCGCGACGAGATGGTCTTCGACGCGCTCACCCTGGACGTGGACACGGCGGTCGGCGTCGCCGTACACCCGGATCACGGCAGCGACGCCGCCTCCCTGTTGCAACGGGTGGACCTGGCGGCGACGGCGGCCAAGTCCGTGCCGGGCAGCGTGCAGCTGTTCAGCCCGGCGCTGGAGTCCCGGTCGCTGCGGCGGCTGGGCCTCGCCGGTGACCTGCGGCGGGCGCTGGACGACGGCGAGTTGAAGGTCTACTTCCAGCCGAAGGTGACGCTGCGGGACCGCCGGTTGGTCGGCGTGGAGTGCCTGGCCCGGTGGGAGCACCCGGCCCACGGGTCGGTCGCCCCGGAGGACTTCGTCGCGGTGGCCGAGCACACCGGCCAGCTCGGCCGGTTCACCGAGTTCGTGCTCCGCGAGGGGCTGCGGCGCAGCCGGGACTGGTCGCACGCCGGCCAGCCGCTCTCCGTCGCGGTCAACCTCTCCGCCCGTACGCTCACCGACCAGCACTTCCCGGCCCGTGTGCAGGAGTTGCTCGACGAGTACGGCGTACCGCCGCAACGGCTCACGCTGGAGATCAAGGAGGCCGGGGTGCTGGACGGCACCGACCGGCCCATCCCGACGCTGCGGCGGCTGCGGGACCTCGGCGTACGGCTGTCGGTGGACGACTTCGGCACGGGGGATTCGTCCCTGGCGCACCTGCGCCGGCTGCCCGTGCACGAGGTGAAGGTCGACCGCTCATTCGTGCAGGGCATGGCGACGGACCCGGGCGACCTGGCGATCGTGAACGCCGTGGTCACCCTCTCCCAGCAGTTCGGCCTGGCCGTGGTCGCCGAGGGCGTGGAGAGCGAGCTGACCCTGGAGCTGCTCCAGGACATCGGCTGCGAGATCGGCCAGGGCTTCCTGTTCAGCCGGCCACTGCCGTACGAGCGGCTGGAGGCCTGGTTCGGCGCCCAGGTGGATCCGGAGACGATCTCCGCCGGGGAGCTGCCCCGGCTGCGCGTCGTGCCCTGAGCTGTGGAAATACGGCTCTGGGGGATCCGATTTCATCTCCGCCGCACGGCCGTGTAATGTATCCCCTGCGCGTCACCCCCCGGGGAGATCGCGCAGGCCCCCTTAGCTCAGTCGGCAGAGCGTCTCCATGGTAAGGAGAAGGTCTACGGTTCGATTCCGTAAGGGGGCTCAGAGGGTCCGGCTGGACCCGCCACGGCGGTGTAGCTCAGATGGTAGAGCAAGCGGCTCATAATCGCTGTGTCGCCGGTTCAAGTCCGGCCACCGCTACTCTCGTCCACCGGGCCTTTTCCCGGTGGACGGTGGGATGGGCGCCACAGGCGCCCACTTTGCATGTCCGCGTGGTCAGCGCGTAGGCTGATGCGCCGTAGTTGTTACCCGTAGCGAGGAAGGCACTCCGCCGTGGCGAAGGCGACCGATGTCCGGCCGAAGATCACTTTGGCGTGTGTGGAGTGCAAGGAGCGCAACTACATCACGCGCAAGAACCGTCGTAACGACCCGGACCGCATCGAGCTGAAGAAGTTCTGCCCGCGGGACGGCAAGCACACGGTCCACCGCGAGACCCGCTGACCCACGGCCGGCTCCGCCGGCCCGGTCCCCGCACTTCCCGATCGCCGGTCCGTCAGGACGGCGCGGCTCCGGCCGCCGCCGCCCCGTACGGATCGGCGATCTTGTTTTGCGTGTAGGTTCGCGGCATGTCCCTGGACCCGTCCTTCGTCGGCCGGACGTACCCGCCGACCGCCCCCTACCAGGTGGGCCGAGAAAAGATCCGTGAGTTCGCGACGGCGATCGGCGCCGCCGACCCGGCCCACCACGACCCGGAGGCCGCCCGCGCGCTCGGCCACCCGGACGTGGTCGCCCCGCCGACCTTCCCCGTGGTGGTCAGCATGGCCGCCAGCCAGCAGATCATCGACGACCCGGCCCTCGGCGTGGACTACAGCCGGGTCGTCCACGGCGACCAGCGCTTCGCCTACACCCGCCCCGTGGTGGCGGGGGACGAGTTGGTCTGCGTCTGCGTCGTCGAGGACGTCAGCAGCCGCGGCGGGCACGACTTCCTGACCACCCGCACCGAGGTCGGCACGTCGGCCGGGGAGCCGGTGGTGACCGTCTGGTCGAAGCTCGTCGTACGCGGGGAGGGCTGAGATGGAGCTGCCAGCCAAGACGTTCCGGGTGACGCGCGCGGACCTGGTCCGCTACGCCGGCGCCTCGGGGGACTTCAACCCGATCCACTGGAGCGACCGGTTCGCCACCAAGGTGGGTCTGCCCGGCGTGATCGCCCACGGCATGTTCACCATGGCGCTGGTCGGCCGCGCGCTGACGGATTGGGCCGGCAGGCCGGACGCGGTGGTCGACTACAACGTCCGCTTCACCCGGCCGGTGGTCGTCCCGGACGACGACGAGGGCACCGAGATCGAGGTCACGGCGGTCGTCCGGGAGGTCACCGAGGAGGGCCTGACCAGGCTCGACGTGACCGCGACCTGCCTGGGGGAGAAGGTGCTCTCGCAGGCCCGGGCGACCGTCCGGACGGCCCGCTGACCAGGCCCGCGACGCGCGATGGGCAGACCGGTTGGGAAAGTCGTGCGACTACCCGTACACTGGTCCGCCGTGGGGCAAGTGACCCCTGCACGGTCCTGTGACCGGGCGGGGTGAGCGTTGCCGCACAGGGGTGTAGCTCAATTGGCAGAGCAGCGGTCTCCAAAACCGCAGGCTGCAGGTTCAAGTCCTGTCACCCCTGCGCCTCAGGCCTGACCGTTCCCGTGGGTCGCGCCGCCGTAGGGCGGCGTCCGGCCCGTGGTGGTGGTATCGGCGGGGTGGTTCCGAGGCATTCGGGTCCGTCCGGCCGGTCCACCGGCCGCGGCCCGTCGCGGGACGGTTGGTCCGGCCGGCGTGACCAAGCGCTGCGCACGCCCACCGCGTGCGACCCGACATCCCGCGACGGAGGGCGAAGTGGCCGACAAGAAGCGGCGCGGCGAGGACGCCGGCGACGACCGTCTGCACGACGAGGTCGTCGACGACGTGGCCGACGACGACGCCACCGACGCCGAGGAGCCGGTCTCCCGGGGCGGCACCGCGACGCGGTCGCGGGCGAAGGCCGAGTCGGCCGACAGCCGGCCCAAGACCAAGACGGACACCGATCGCGTGGGTCTGTTCGGCCGCATCGCCCGATTCATCCGCGAGGTCGTGGCCGAGCTGCGTAAGGTCATCTGGCCGACCCGCAAGGAGCTGCTGACCTACACGGCCGTGGTGGTCGCCTTCGTCACGGTGATGCTGACGATCGTGGCCGGCCTGGACTACGCCTTCGCGAAGGGCGTGCTGTGGGTCTTCGGCAACCCCAGCTGACCGGCCGACTGAGCCGATAGTGACGGAAGTGAGCGAGCGTGCCTGAGTACGACGAGACCGCCGAGACCACGGACGAGCAGTCCACGGTGGCGACGGCGGCTGGTGACGAGTCGGTCGAGGCCGCCAGCGAGCCGGAGTTCCCCACCACCGAGCCCGCCCCGGACGAGGACTACGACCCGGTCGCCGAGCTGCGGCAGAAGCTGCGCTACGCGCCGGGCGACTGGTACGTGGTGCACTCGTACGCCGGCTACGAGAACAAGGTCAAGACCAACCTCGAGACCCGGATCACGAGCCTCGACATGGAGGACTACATCTACCAGGTCGAGGTGCCGACCCGGGAAGAGGTCGAGGTCAAGAACGGGAAGCGGTCGCAGGTGCAGGCCAAGGTCTTCCCGGGCTACATCCTGGTCCGGATGGAGCTGACCGCGGAGTCCTACTCCTGCGTGCGCAACACGCCGGGCGTGACCGGCTTCGTGGGCGCGACGGACCGGGCCGACCGCCCGGCTCCGCTCTCCCTCGACGAGGTGCTGAAGTGGCTGGCGCCGGCCGTCGAGACCGAGCAGAAGAAGGCCAAGCCCGAGATCAAGGTCCTCGACTTCGAGGTCGGCGACTCGGTCACGGTCACCGACGGTGCCTTCGCCTCGCTGCCGGCGACGATCAGCGAGATCAACGCCGACCAGCAGAAGCTCAAGGTGCTCGTGTCGATCTTCGGCCGCGAGACGCCGGTGGAGCTCAACTTCAACCAGGTCACCAAGATCTGAGGTCCCGGTCGCCGGCGGTGGGCAGCGGCCCGCCGCCGGCGTACTCGTTCCACCCGTCCGTGCGACCTCGGCGGGAGGGGCGGCGGGACGCTGCGCTACCCTAGAACGTCGCCGCTGTCGCATCGCGCTGACCGTGCGCGCCCGCGGCCGGCACCTTTCCCAGTTCCAAGCCCCAGGAAGAGACATGCCTCCGAAGAAGAAGCTCGTCAAGACTTTCACGCTTCAGCTGCCGGCGGGCCAGGCCACCCCGGCGCCGCCGGTCGGCCCCGCGCTCGGCCAGCACGGCGTGAACATCATGGAGTTCTGCAAGTCCTACAACGCGCAGACCGAGTCCCAGCGGGGCGACATCGTCCCCGCCGAGATCAGCGTCTACGAGGACCGCAGCTTCACGTTCGTGCTGAAGACCCCGCCCGCCGCCCGGCTGCTGATCAAGGCCGCCGGCGTGCAGAAGGGCTCGGGCGTCCCGCACAAGGAGAAGGTCGGCTCGGTCACCCGCGCCCAGGTGCGCGAGATCGCCGAGAAGAAGATGGCCGACCTCAACGCCAACGACATCGACCAGGCCGAGAAGATCATCGCCGGCACCGCCCGGTCGATGGGCCTCAACGTCACCGACTGACCCCGGTCACCGTCAGATCCAGTTCGTGGGAGGGCGCGCGGACGCCGCGGCCCGCCATAGACCACAGGAGTTACCAGACCATGCAGCGCAGCAAGAGCTACCGCAAGGCCGCCGATGTCATCGACCGGTCCAAGCTCTACACCCCCGCCGAGGCCGTGAAGCTGGCCAAGGAGACCACCAACGTCAAGTTCGACGCCACGGTCGAGGTCGCGATGCGCCTCGGCGTCGACCCCCGCAAGGCGGACCAGATGGTCCGCGGCACGGTCAACCTGCCGCACGGCACCGGTAAGACCGCCCGCGTGATCGTCTTCGCCGCCGGCGCGAAGGCCGAGGAGGCCGTCGCCGCCGGTGCGGACGAGGTGGGCACCGACGAGCTGGTCGCCCGGATCCAGGGTGGTTGGCTCGACTTCGACGCGGCGATCGCCACGCCGGACCAGATGGCCAAGATCGGCCGGATCGCGCGGATCCTGGGCCCGCGCGGTCTCATGCCGAACCCGAAGACCGGCACGGTGACCATGGACGTCACCAAGGCCGTCTCGGACATCAAGGGCGGCAAGATCACCTTCCGGGTGGACAAGCACTCCAACCTACACCTGATCATCGGCAAGGCCTCGTTCTCCGAGACCCAGCTGATCGACAACTACGCGGCGGTCCTCGACGAGGTCCTGCGGGCCAAGCCGTCCGCCGCGAAGGGCAAGTACCTCAAGAAGGTCACCCTCACCACCACCATGGGCCCGGGCGTCCCGGTCGACCCGAACCTGGTGAAGAACCTGCAGGAGGGCTCGGCCGAGGGCTGAGCACCCGCACCCGTGACGGGGCGTCGCCACACCGTGGCGGCGCCCCGTTCCCTTTCCGCTGTGGCATGCTCGGCCGGGTGCGACTGGAGAACGTCTGGCTGCGGTACCGGCGGCGCGGGCCGTGGGTGCTGCGGGAGACGGATGTGCGGGTCGGTTCCGGTGAGGTCGTGGTCGTGCTCGGCCGCAACGGCGTGGGCAAGTCGACCCTGCTCCAGGTGGCGGCCGGGGTGCTGCGGCCGAGCCGGGGGCGCGTGATCGACCGGCCCCGACACGTCGGTTGGGTCCCGGAGCGTTTCCCGGCCGACCAGCCCTTCACCGTCGAGCGCTACCTGACCGCCATGGGTCGGGTCGCTGGCCTCGATCCGGCGGCGACGGGCCGGGCGGTCGACCACTGGACCGACCAGCTGGGCCTGGCCCGGTTCCGCCGGGTCCGGCTGCCGGAGCTGTCCAAGGGCACCGCCCAGAAGGTCGGCCTGGCCCAGGCGATGCTGCGTACCCCCGGCCTGCTGGTGCTCGACGAGCCGTGGGAGGGCCTCGACGCCGCCACCCGGGAGCTGGTGCCCGCGGTGATCGCCGAGGTGTTGGCAACGGGCGGGTCGGTGCTGGTCAGCGACCACCGCGGCGAGATCGCCCGGCTGCCCGGCGCCCGCCGCTGGACGGTGGCCGACGGCACGGTCACCGAGGGTGCGCCACCGGCCGACGTGGCGATGGTGGTGGTCGAGGTCGCGGTGCCGGCCGCGCGGGTCGCCGGCACCGTCGCCCGGTTGCGCGCCGAGGGCCATCACGTCCTGCGCGTACGCCCCGAGGCGCCGACCCCTTCCGGCACCCCGGACGGGGTCGCGACCGCCGAGGGGACGGCGGAGGTCGGCGCGGCGGAGCCGACCGGTCCGGCCACCGGGGGAGCGCGGTGACCGCCCTGCTCCGGCTGCGGCTGGCCGGCTTCCTGCGGACGGGGGGCGGGCCTTGGCGCCGCTGCTCGCGGGCCTGGTGGCCCTCGGCGTCCTCTACGGCGGTGGCCGGGCCCAGCCGGGAGAGGCGTACGGCGTCTCGGCGGTGGTGCTCTTCCCGGTGCTGGCCTGGCAGACCAAGGTGCTGCTGGACGTGGAGCCCGACGTGCAGCGCCGGTTGGCCCAGGCGCTGGTCGGGGTGCGCCGGGAGCGGCTGGCCGGCCTGCTCGCCGCCGGCGTGGCCGGGCTCGGCACGGTGGTCGTCGCGCTGGTCTTCCCCTGGCTGGTCGGCGGAATCGCCGGCCCCGTGGGGCCGGACGACCGCTCGGTGCCCCTCGGCATCGCCGTCGGCCTGTGGGCGCACCTGCTGGCCGTACCCGCCGCGGTGGCGCTCGGGGCGCTGGCCAGCCGCGCCTGCGCGGGCAGCGCCGGCTACGGCGTCGCGGTGCTGGCGCTCGGCGGGGTCGGCGCGGTCGCCCTCGGCCTGAGCGGCTCGGTGGCGCCCTGGTTGGCGCCGCCGGTGATGGCGACCGCGCGGGCCGCCGCCGGCGACCTGGCCGCGCCGACCGTGGCGCTGCTGACCGGCTGGGCCGCGGCGTGGAGCGCGAGCGCCGGGGCGGCCTACCTGTGGCGGCGTCGCACCCGGCCCTGACCGGCGGCCGCACCCCGGGTCCCACCGGAGGGGTGACGTGGCGCACCCGGGGGGCGATTTGGTGGTCAGGGCACTCTTCGCGTAACCTTGGCGCGAAGTTCCACCCAGAGACCGCTGGTCACCGTGCCCCGGCACGGTCGAAGGTCCCGCGACGACGGGCGACCCGCGCAGGGCGGTAAGCGAAAATCGGTGCTGAGCACGGTCCGCCGACTGTGCCCGCGTCCGGCCCTCGCCCCGTGCGCCCTGCGCCGGGGCTTTCTCGTTCTCGTGATGCCTCCGTTCCCGTCGAAAGCTCCGGCCGACGACGGTGACCAGCCTCGAGCAACGAGAGAGGAGGGACATGGCGGACAAGCCGATCCGGGCCGACAAGGCCACGGCCGTCGCTGAGCTGACCGAGAGCTTCCGCAACGCGGGTGCCACGGTGCTGACCGAGTACCGCGGTCTGACGGTTTCCCAGCTCACCCAGCTGCGGCGCTCGCTCGGTAAGGAGACCAGCTACACGGTCGCGAAGAACACGCTCGCGAAGCGTGCCGCGTCCGACGCTGGCATCTCCGGTCTCGACGAGATGTTCACCGGTCCTACCGCGCTGACTTTCGTTTCGGGCGACGTCGTCGAGGCGGCGAAGGGGCTTCGCGACTTCGCGAAGGCCAACCCGAAGCTCGTCATCAAGGGCGGTGTCTTCGAGGGCAAGGCCATTTCCGCGGCCGAGGTCACGAAGCTCGCCGACCTGGAGTCCCGTGAGGTGCTGCTGGCCAAGCTGGCCGGCGCGATGAAGGGCAACCTGAGCAAGGCCGCGGCCCTGTTCCAGGCCCCGCTCTCCAAGGCCGCCCGTGCGGCGGCCGCCCTGGCGGACAAGCGCGAGAAGGAGGGCGCCGAGGCGGCCTGAGGCCCCGCGGCGCACCCAGTTCTTACCTAACAGATTCAGGAAAGGACGCCAGACATGGCGAAGCTCAGCACCGACGAGCTGCTCGACGCGTTCAAGGAGATGACGCTGATCGAGCTCTCCGAGTTCGTGAAGCAGTTCGAGGAGACCTTCGAGGTCACCGCCGCGGCTCCGGTCGCCGTCGCGGGCCCGGCCGGCCCGACCACGGCCGCCCCGGTCGAGGAGGAGAAGGACGAGTTCGACGTCATCCTCGAGGCTGACGGCGGCAAGAAGATCCAGGTCATCAAGGTCGTGCGCGAGCTGACCGGCCTGGGCCTCAAGGAGGCCAAGGACCTCGTCGAGGCCGCTCCGAAGGCCGTCCTGGAGAAGGCCAACAAGGAGACCGCCGAGAAGGCCAAGGCCAAGCTCGAGGGTGAGGGCGCCAAGGTCACCCTCAAGTGACCTGAGGTCGACCAGGCGCGCGTCCGGCTCACGTGAGCCGGGGCACACCGCGTCACGGCGGGCGGTGATCCGACAGTGGATCGCCGCCCGCCGTCTTGGTGGCCCCGGTCGCAGCGCGGTGAGCAGGGCGTCCACGCCTGGCGTCGGCGCGTACGCGGTGCGTGGCGATAGCCCGTGGGTGGGAAAGACGGGGCGACCCGGATGCCGGCCCTTGACGCGGCCCCGGGCTGACAGGCACGCTGACACCAGCAAGACCTTCCGCGCTTGCAACGGCCACCACTTGGGTAATGGCAGCGGCAGCACCATCGGCCGCCACACCCGAGCGGCCCGGCAGGAACGTCGCGTTCCGAGCGGCCCGGTGAGACCCGGTTCCTGGGGGTCCCGAGGCACGTTCCGCGACGACCTGCGGGGTGGGCTGGACAGCGGTTAGCCTCTCGGCTACACTGCTAGTTTGCGCTGCCTTCCGGCTTGACCCCTGCTCGGAAATGTCCGTTTACGGATAATTCTGGTGGGGTCATTGGAGTGCACGCGTACCAGCCGTTCTGCAGCACCGGTCCTCGGAAGGACGCATCTTGGCAGCTTCCCGCCCTGCGAAGACCAGTCGTACGTCGAGCGCATTCGCTCCCCGCCGAGTCTCATTCGGCAGGATCACCGAACACCTCGAGGTCCCCAACCTCCTCGCCATCCAGAACGAGTCCTTCGACTGGCTCGTCGGCAACGAGGCTTGGCAGGGCCGGTCGGCGGACGACCCGCACGCACGCTCGGGTCTCGCGGAGATCCTCGACGAGATCAGTCCCATTGAGGACTTCTCCGGCACCATGTCGCTCTCCTTCTCGGCTCCGCGCTTCGACGAGGTCAAGGCCTCGATCGAGGAGTGCAAGGAGAAGGACCTGACCTACTGCGCCCCGCTGTTCGTGACCGCGGAGTTCACCAACAACACCACCGGCGAGATCAAGAGCCAGACGGTGTTCATGGGTGACTTCCCGATGATGACGCCGAAGGGCACCTTCATCATCAACGGCACCGAGCGCGTCGTGGTCAGCCAGCTCGTCCGGTCCCCGGGCGTCTACTTCGACAAGCAGCCGGACAAGACCTCCGACCGCGACCTCTCCAGCGTCAAGGTCATCCCCAGCCGGGGTGCCTGGCTGGAGTTCGACATCGACAAGCGCGAGACGGTCGGCGTTCGCATCGACCGCAAGCGCCGGCAGGCCGTCACGGTGCTGCTCAAGGCCATCGGTTGGTCGGCCGAGCGGATCCGCGAGCGGTTCGGCTGGTCCGAGCTGATGATGACCACGCTCGAGAAGGACCACATCGCCGGCCAGGACGAGGCGCTTCTCGACATCTACCGGAAGCTCCGCCCTGGCGAGCCGCCGACCCGCGAGAACGCCCAGACCCTGCTCGACAACCTCTTCTTCAACCCGAAGCGGTACGACGTCGCCAAGGTCGGGCGTTACAAGTTCAACAAGAAGCTCGAGCTGAACGTGCCGATCACCACCGGCACGCTGACCGAGGACGACATCGTCGCCACCGTGGAGTACCTCTGCCGGCTGCACGCCGGTGAGGAGGGCTACGAGGCCGACGACATCGACCACTTCGGCAACCGGCGTCTGCGTACGGTGGGCGAGCTGATCCAGAACCAGGTCCGGGTCGGGCTGTCCCGGATGGAGCGGGTCGTCCGCGAGCGGATGACCACCCAGGACGTCGAGGCGATCACGCCGCAGACCCTGATCAACATCCGCCCGGTCGTGGCGGCGATCAAGGAGTTCTTCGGCACCTCGCAGCTGTCCCAGTTCATGGACCAGACGAACCCGCTGGCGGGCCTGACCCACCGGCGCCGGCTGAGCGCGCTCGGCCCGGGTGGTCTGTCCCGGGAACGGGCCGGCTTCGAGGTCCGCGACGTGCACCCGTCCCACTACGGCCGGATGTGCCCGATCGAGACGCCGGAAGGCCCGAACATCGGTCTGATCGGCGCGCTGTCCACCTTCGCCCGGGTCAACCCGTTCGGCTTCATCGAGACGCCGTACCGGAAGGTCGTCGACGGTCGGGTCACCGACCAGATCGACTACCTGACCGCGGACGAGGAGGACCGGTTCGTCAAGGCGCAGGCCAACGCGCCGCTGACGGCCGACGGGTCGTTCGCCGAGGACCGCGTCCTGGTCCGCCGTAAGGGCGGCGAGACCGAGGACGTCCCGCCGGCGGCCGTGGACTACATGGACGTGTCGCCGCGGCAGATGACCTCGGTCGCGACCGCGATGATCCCGTTCCTCGAGCACGACGACGCCAACCGGGCGCTCATGGGCGCGAACATGCAGCGCCAGGCGGTGCCGCTGGTCAAGGCCGAGTCGCCCCTGGTCGGCACCGGCATGGAATACCGTGCCGCGGTCGACGCCGGTGACGTGGTGGTCGCCGAGGTCGGTGGCGTCATCGAGGACCTCTGCGCCGACTACATCACCATCCACCAGGACGACGGCCACCGCCGCACGTACCTGCTGCACAAGTTCCGCCGCTCCAACGCCGGCTCCTGCGTCAACCAGAAGCCGGTGGTCTTCGAGGGCGACCGCGTCGAGGCCGGCCAGGTCATCGCCGACGGTCCGTGCACCGACGAGGGCGAGATGGCGCTCGGGCGCAACCTGCTCGTGGCGTTCATGTGCTGGGAGGGCCACAACTACGAGGACGCGATCATCCTGTCGCAGCGCCTCGTGCAGCAGGACGTGCTCACCTCGATCCACATCGAGGAGCACGAGGTCGACGCCCGGGACACCAAGCTGGGCCCGGAGGAGATCACCCGCGACATCCCGAACGTCAGCGAGGAGATGCTCGCCGACCTCGACGAGCGCGGCATCATCCGGATCGGCGCCGAGGTCGTCCCCGGCGACATCCTGGTCGGCAAGGTCACGCCCAAGGGCGAGACCGAGCTGACCCCGGAGGAGCGGCTGCTCCGCGCGATCTTCGGTGAGAAGGCGCGCGAGGTCCGCGACACCTCGCTGAAGGTGCCGCACGGCGAGACCGGCACGGTCATCGGCGTGCGTACCTTCTCCCGAGAGGACGGCGACGAGTTGCCGCCGGGCGTCAACGAGCTGGTCCGGGTCTACGTCGCCCAGAAGCGGAAGATCCAGGACGGTGACAAGCTCGCCGGCCGGCACGGCAACAAGGGCGTCATCTCCAAGATCCTGCCGATCGAGGACATGCCGTTCCTGGAGGACGGCACGCCGGTCGACATCGTGCTCAACCCGCTGGGTGTGCCGAGCCGGATGAACATCGGCCAGGTGCTGGAGACCCACCTCGGCTGGGTGGCCAAGACGGGGTGGAGCGTCGACGGCGACGACGCCGAGTGGAAGCGTCAGCTCCGCTCGATCGAGGCCCACGAGTCCGAGCCGGACACCAACGTGGCCACGCCGGTGTTCGACGGCGCCCGTGAGGAGGAGATCTCCGGCCTGCTCGCGTCGACCCTGCCCAACCGGGACGGCAAGCAGCTCATCGGCTCTTCCGGAAAGGCACAGCTGTTCGACGGCCGCTCCGGCGAGCCGCTGCCGGACCCGATCGCGGTCGGCTACATCTACATCCTGAAGCTCAACCACCTGGTCGACGACAAGATCCACGCCCGGTCGACCGGCCCGTACTCGATGATCACGCAGCAGCCGCTGGGTGGTAAGGCGCAGTTCGGTGGCCAGCGCTTCGGTGAGATGGAGTGCTGGGCGATGCAGGCGTACGGCGCCGCGTACGCCCTGCAGGAACTGCTGACGATCAAGTCCGACGACGTCCTCGGCCGGGTCAAGGTCTACGAGGCGATCGTCAAGGGCGAGAACATCCCCGAGCCGGGCATCCCCGAGTCGTTCAAGGTGCTGCTCAAGGAGCTGCAGTCGCTGTGCCTCAACGTCGAGGTGCTCTCCAGCGACGGTGTGGCCCTCGAGATGCGCGAGACCGACGACGAGGTGTTCCGGGCCGCGGAGGAGCTGGGCATCGACCTGTCCCGGCGCGAGCCGAGCTCGGTCGAAGAGGTCTGAGGTGAGTGGTCGGGGGCCGGCTCGCCGGCTCCCGACCCCACCCACTAGCTAGCAGTACAGACGACGACATAGGGGACATGGTGCTCGACGTCAACTTCTTCGACGAGCTGCGCATTGGCCTCGCCACCGCCGACGACATCCGTCAGTGGTCGCACGGCGAGGTCAAGAAGCCTGAAACGATCAACTACCGCACCCTGAAGCCGGAAAAGGACGGGCTCTTCTGCGAGAAGATCTTCGGTCCGCAGCGGGACTGGGAGTGCTACTGCGGTAAGTACAAGCGGGTCCGCTTCAAGGGCATCATCTGCGAGCGCTGCGGCGTCGAGGTGACCCGGTCGAAGGTCCGCCGTGAGCGCATGGGCCACATCGAGCTCGCCGCTCCGGTGACCCACATCTGGTACTTCAAGGGCGTGCCGAGCCGGCTGGGCTACCTGCTGGACCTCGCCCCCAAGGACCTTGAGAAGATCATCTACTTCGCCTCGTACGTCGTGACGAGCGTGGACGCCGAGGCGCGTCACCGCGACCTCTCGACGATCGAGAACGAGATCCTGGCCGAGAAGCGGCAGGCCGAGAACAGCCGCGACTCGGAGATCGAGAAGCGTGCCGCCAAGCTCGAGGCCGACCTGGCCGAGCTGGAGGCCGAGGGTGCCAAGGCGGACGTCCGGCGCAAGGTCAAGGAGGGCGGAGAGCGCGAGATGCGCCAGATCCGCGACCGGGCCCAGCGCGAGATCGACCGCCTGGACGAGGTGCTCGACACCTTCCGCAAGCTGGAGCCGAAGCAGCTGGTCACCGACGAACTGCTCTACCGCGAGCTGCGGGACCGGTTCGGCGAGTACTTCACCGGCGGCATGGGCGCCGAGGCTATCAAGGCGCTGGTCCAGAACATGGACCTCGACGCCGAGGCCGAGAGCCTGCGCGAGACCATCCGCTCCGGCAAGGGCCAGCGGAAGATCCGGGCGCTCAAGCGGCTGAAGGTCGTCGCGGCGTTCCTGAACACCCGCAACTCGCCGCTCGGCATGGTGCTGGACTGCGTCCCGGTCATCCCGCCGGACCTGCGCCCGATGGTGCAGCTCGACGGTGGCCGCTTCGCGACCTCCGACCTGAACGACCTGTACCGCCGCGTGATCAACCGGAACAACCGCCTCAAGCGGCTGATCGACCTCGGCGCGCCCGAGATCATCGTCAACAACGAGAAGCGGATGCTCCAGGAGGCCGTCGACGCGCTGTTCGACAACGGCCGTCGCGGCCGGCCGGTCACCGGCCCGGGCAACCGCCCGCTCAAGTCGCTGTCCGACATGCTCAAGGGCAAGCAGGGCCGGTTCCGCCAGAACCTGCTGGGCAAGCGCGTCGACTACTCCGGCCGTTCGGTCATCGTGGTCGGCCCGAAGCTCAAGCTGCACCAGTGCGGCCTGCCCAAGCAGATGGCGCTGGAGCTGTTCAAGCCGTTCGTGATGAAGCGGCTGGTGGACCTCAACCACGCGCAGAACATCAAGTCCGCCAAGCGGATGGTCGAGCGGCAGCGGCCGGTCGTGTGGGACGTGCTGGAAGAGGTCATCGGCGAGCACCCCGTCCTGCTGAACCGGGCGCCGACCCTGCACCGGCTGGGCATCCAGGCCTTCGAGCCGCAGCTGGTCGAGGGCAAGGCCATCCAGATCCACCCGCTGGTCTGTACCGCGTTCAACGCCGACTTCGACGGTGACCAGATGGCGGTGCACGTGCCGCTCTCCGCCGAGGCCCAGGCCGAGGCGCGGATCCTGATGCTGTCGTCGAACAACATCCTCAAGCCGGCCGACGGCAAGCCGGTCACCATGCCCACCCAGGACATGGTCATCGGGCTCTACCACCTCACCCACCTCACCGCCGGTGAGCGGGGCGAGGGCCGGGCGTTCAGCTCGGACGCCGAGGCCCGGATGGCCTTCGACAACGGCGAGCTGCACCTGCAGGCCCCGGTGAAGATCCGGCTGCGTGGCGTGGTCGGGGTCGACAACGGCGCCGGCGCCGAGCCGTGGACCGCCCCGGAGGGCTGGGTCGAGGGCGACCCGCTGACCGTGGAGACCACCCTCGGCCGGGTGCTGTTCAACGAGACGCTGCCGCAGGGCTACCGCTTCGTGAACTACGAGATCCGCAAGGGTCAGCTCTCCGCGATCGTCAACGACCTCGCCGAGCGCTTCCCCAAGGTGGCGCTGGCCGCCACCCTGGACGGGCTCAAGGAGGCCGGTTTCCACTGGGCCACCTGGTCCGGCGTGACGATCGGCATGGAGGACGTCATCGCTCCGCCGCGCAAGCGGGAGATCCTGGAGCGGTACGAGAAGGAAGCCGACCGGATCGACAAGCAGTACCAGCGTGGTCTGATGACCGCCGAGGAGCGCCGCGGCGAGCTCATCGAGATCTGGACCAAGGCGACCAACGAGGTCGCCAAGGAGATGGACACCGCGCTGCCGCAGGAGAACCCGCTGTGGAAGATGATCAACTCGGGTGCCCGCGGTAACCTGCTCCAGCTCCGGCAGATCGCGGCGATCCGTGGTCTGGTGGCCAACCCGAAGGGCGAGATCATCCCGCGGCCCATCAAGGCCAGCTACCGGGAGGGTCTCTCCGTGCTGGAGTACTTCATCTCCACGCACGGTGCCCGGAAGGGTCTCGCGGACACCGCCCTGCGTACCGCCGACTCGGGTTACCTGACCCGTCGTCTGGTGGACGTCTCGCAGGACGTGATCATCCGCGAGGAGGACTGCGGCACCGACCGCGCCATCCCGATGCAGATCGGCGAGCGGATCGACGGCAAGCTGGTCGTGCACGAGCACGCCGAGACCAGCGTGCACGCCCGGACGCTGGCCGACGACATCAAGGGGCCGGACGGCACCGTCGTCGCCGAGCGGGGTCAGGACATCAACTCCATCGGGGTCGACAAGATCGTCGCCGCCGGGGTGGAGACGGTCCGGGTGCGCAGCGTGCTCACCTGCGAGTCGAAGCTGGGCGTCTGCGGTGCGTGCTACGGCCGTTCGCTGCCGACCGGCAAGACCGTGGACGTCGGCGAGGCGGTCGGCATCATCGCCGCCCAGTCGATCGGTGAGCCGGGTACGCAGCTGACGATGCGTACCTTCCACACCGGTGGTGTCGCGGGTGAGGACATCACCCAGGGTCTGCCCCGTGTCCAGGAGATCTTCGAGGCCCGGGTCCCGAAGGGCAAGGCGCCCATCGCCGACACCCCGGGTCGGATCCGGATCGAGGACGGCGAGCGGTCGCGGAAGATCATCGTGGTGCCGGACGACGGCAGCGACGAGATCGTCTACGACAAGATCTCCAAGCGGGTCCGGCTGCGGACCCACGACGGCGACCACGTCGAGGTCGGCGAGAAGCTCACCGAGGGCACCATCGACCCGCACGAGCTGCTGCGCATCCTCGGCCCGCGCGCGGTCCAGGTCCACCTGACCCAGGAGGTCCAGGAGGTCTACCGCTCGCAGGGTGTGCTCATCCACGACAAGCACATCGAGATCATCATCCGCCAGATGCTCAAGCGGGTGACGGTCATCGACTCCGGCTCGACCGAGTTCCTGCCGGGCGTGCTGGTCGACCGGGCGCTGTTCGAGTCGGAGAACCGCCGACTCGTCTCCGAGGGCGGCGAGCCCGCCGCCGGTCGCCCGGTGCTGATGGGTATCACCAAGGCCTCGCTGGCCACCGACTCCTGGCTCTCGGCGGCCTCCTTCCAGGAGACCACCCGGGTGCTGACCGACGCGGCGATCAACTCGCGCAGCGACTCGCTCGTCGGCCTCAAGGAGAACGTGATCATCGGTAAGCTCATCCCGGCCGGTACGGGCATCAGCAAGTACCGCAACGTCCGGGTCGAGCCGACCGAGGAGGCGAAGGCCAAGGTCTACTCGATGACCGGCTACCCGGAGACCGACTACGGCTTCGGGCCGGCCAGCGGCCAGGCGGTTCCGCTGGACGACTTCGACTTCGGGTCGTACCGCTAAACAGCACGGACGACGAGGCCCCCGGCAGCCGCCGGGGGCCTCGTCGTGTCCCGGGATCGGCCGGCCCGATCCGGCGGGGCCGGGGCATGATGGAGGGCATGACGACCGCACCCGGGCAGGCGCCCGTCGCCCCGCCGGTGCCGCCGCGCCACCCGCTCGACCCGGACCCGGCCCGGGCCACCAAGGCGAAGGCGGTCTTCGCGCTGGGCCTGATCGGCGCGCTGACCGGCCTGTTCGTCGGCGGCGTGGTGCCCGCCACGGTGGCGCTCCAGCTCGCCCGGCAGGCGCGCCGGGAGGCGTACGCGTCGGGGGGTTTCCTGACCGGTGCGGCCTGGCTGCGCCAGGGGGAGCGGCTGGCCTGGACGGGCCTGGTCCTGGCCGCGGTCACCGTGGTGGCCGCGGTGGTGGTCGGGGTGGTCCGCCTCGCCGACGCGCCCTACGGGCAGGACTTCGCGCCGAACGTGGACTGACCGCCCGGGGGAACGGGTCCCGCCGGGAGTGGGCCGTCCGCCCGCCGGCGGTAGCCTGGCCCGGTGTCCGTCGCGCGGCGGTGGACGCCGAGACGTCGACAGGAGGACCCGTGACGGAACCGGCGCGCTTCCCGGGCAGCGACCCCGCGGCGCCCCCCGCCACGCACCCGGACGCCGCCCCGTCCGACGCGGGGCAGTGGGCGCGGCCCGACGCGGCTGCCCCGTCCGCCCCGACGGGATACCCGCCACCGTCCACGGCCGGCGGCTGGGGCACGCCTTCGGGCCCGGGTCCCGGCACGCCTCCCGGGGCGGCTCCAGGCCCGGGTCCCGGCACGCCTCCGGGCACGGCTCCCGGTTCGGGTCCCGGCTGGGGTGGCGGCTCCGCCTTCCCGGCACCGACGCCTCCGCCGCCGCGGGAGCCGGGTCGGCCGCCGAAGCGGGTCGAGGCGGTCGCCGGCACGCCGTTCGGCGTGGTGCACCTGGACGTGCCCCCGGTCACCTCCGGCCTCGCCGTCGGTTCCCTGGTGGCCGGGATCGTCTCGATCCTCGTCGCGCTGCTGGTGGTCTGCTTCGGCGCGGTCGCCGGCATGGGCGGCGCCTGGGCGGCCGGCGCCTTCACCGTGCTGGGCGTCCTGTCGGGGGCGGGCGCGGTCGTCGCCGGCCTGTTCGGGCTGCGACAGATCCGCCGTGCGGCGCCGCCGCCGGCGGTCCGGTTCACCGGGCGGGGGCTGGCGGTGGCCGGCGTGAGCTGCGGCGGAGCGGGACTGCTGCTCAGCCTGCTCGGGCTGGGGCTGGCGTTGCTGGTGGCGCTGGCGTGACGCGGAGCCGCGACGGCCGGGCGTGAGCGGAGCCGCCCCGGGGTCGACGGGCCGGTTCCTGGGGAAGCCGGTACACTTGTGACCGTAGGTGCCCATCACGGGCGGGCAGGCGCGACGGGTTCGATCGGCGGGCGGGTGAGACGCTACGCCGGCCACTCCGTTTTGACCTGTGCGGTTGTGGTAGGTACTCTTTCCCCTTGTGCCCGGGCAGGCCCGGGCAACTCGTGCGTGCGCTGGATCCGGCGAGCCGGAGATCGCGCGGGAGCACGACAAAGCCAAAGACCCGGCGCGCGGCCTGCCGTGTGCCGGTGAAAGACCCCGGTCGACACGCGTGAGCGCCGACGCCGGGACCGTGAGCTGGGCGACACGCCCGACCGCGGGTGCCGGGACCTCCGCGAGGTGGCCCTGGTCGGAATGTAGGAGAGCCGGTCATCAGGTCGGCTACGGCAGAAGGCGCGGCCGCCACACAGCGGCCGAAGGGAGCGGAGAAGCCCGGTGCCCACCATTCAGCAGTTGGTCCGAAAGGGCCGTCAGGCCAAGACGACCAAGACGAAGACCCCGGCGCTCAAGGGGTCTCCCCAGCGGCGCGGCGTGTGCACCCGCGTGTACACCACCACCCCGAAGAAGCCGAACTCGGCGCTCCGCAAGGTCGCTCGTGTCAAGCTCAGCAGCCAGATCGAGGTGACCGCCTACATCCCGGGCGTCGGCCACAACCTGCAGGAGCACTCGATCGTGCTCGTCCGCGGCGGCCGTGTGAAGGACCTCCCCGGCGTGCGGTACAAGATCGTTCGCGGCTCGCTGGACACCCAGGGTGTCCGCAACCGCAAGCAGGCTCGCAGCCGTTACGGCGCGAAGAAGGAGAAGAGCTGAGATGCCGCGTAAGGGACCCGCTCCGCGGAAGCCGCTGGTCGCTGACCCGGTGTACAACTCGCCGCTGGTCACCCAGCTGGTGAACAAGATCCTGCTGCGTGGTAAGCGTCAGCTCGCCGAGCGCATCGTCTACGCGGCCCTCGAGGGCTGCCGCGAGAAGTCCGGCACCGACCCGGTCGTCACCCTCAAGCGGGCGATGGACAACGTCAAGCCGACCCTCGAGGTGCGCAGCCGCCGCGTCGGTGGCGCCACCTACCAGGTCCCGGTCGAGGTCCGCCCGGCCCGGGCGACCACCCTGGGCCTGCGTTGGCTGGTCACCTACTCCCGCGCCCGTCGCGAGAAGACCATGGTCGAGCGGCTGATGAACGAGCTGCTGGACGCGAGCAACGGCCTCGGCGCCGCCGTCAAGCGGCGCGAGGACACGCACAAGATGGCCGAGTCCAACAAGGCCTTCGCGCACTACCGCTGGTAACACCCTGGTTCCGGCGTCCGCGTGACGCCGGAACCGCCACCAGTTGTGTCGAGACGACGATAAGTAGGGATTGAAGTGGCCGCCGCAGACGCGCTCGCCAACGTACGCAACATCGGCATCATGGCCCACATCGATGCCGGTAAGACCACCACCACCGAGCGGATCCTGTTCTACACCGGCATCACGTACAAGATCGGTGAGGTCCACGAGGGCGGTGCCGTCATGGACTGGATGGAGCAGGAGCAGGAGCGTGGTATCACCATCACCTCCGCTGCTACCAAGTGTGAGTGGAAGGGCCACACGATCCAGATCATCGACACGCCCGGCCACGTCGACTTCACGGTCGAGGTCGAGCGGTCGCTGCGGGTGCTGGACGGCGCGGTCGCGGTCTACGACGGCGTCGCCGGCGTGGAGCCGCAGACGGAGAACGTCTGGCGGCAGGCGGACAAGTACAACGTCCCCCGGATGTGCTTCGTCAACAAGCTCGACCGGACCGGTGCCGACTTCTTCCGCTGCGTGCAGATGATGATCGACCGGCTCAACGCCACCCCGCTGGTGCTCCAGATCCCGATCGGCGCCGAGTCCGACTTCATCGGTGTGGTCGACCTGGTCGAGATGCGGGCGCTGACCTGGCGCGGGGAGACCCAGAAGGGTGAGGACTACGCGGTCGAGGAGATCCCGGCCGACCTCGCCGACTCCGCCGCCGAGTGGCGCGAGAAGCTGATGGAGACCCTGGCCGACGTCGACGACGCGGTGATGGAGAAGTACCTGGAGGGCGAGGAGATCTCCGTCGAGGAGATCAAGGCCGCCATCCGTCGGGCCACCATCGCCGGCAAGGCCAACCCGGTCCTCACCGGCACCGCCTTCAAAAACAAGGGCATCCAGCCGATGCTGGACGCGGTCATCGCGTACCTGCCGTCGCCGCTGGACATCCCGGCGATCGAGGGCACGGCCACCGACGGCGAGACGCCGATGCAGCGCAAGCCGTCCGTCTCGGAGCCGTTCTCCGGCCTGGCCTTCAAGATCCAGACGGACAAGCACCTCGGCAAGCTCACCTACGTCCGGATCTACTCCGGCACGCTCGAGTCCGGCTCCCAGGTGGTCAACTCCACCAAGGACCGCAAGGAGCGGATCGGCAAGATCTACCAGATGCACGCCAACAAGCGGGAAGAGCGCAGCTCGGCCCAGGCCGGCGACATCATCGCGGTGCAGGGTCTCAAGCAGACCACCACCGGTGACACCCTGTGCGACTCGGCGAACCCGGTCATCCTGGAGTCGATGACCTTCCCGGAGCCGGTCATCGAGGTCGCCATCGAGCCGAAGACCAAGGCCGACCAGGAGAAGCTCAGCACCGCCATCCAGCGGCTGGCCGAGGAGGACCCGACCTTCCGCGTCAAGCTGGACGACCAGACCGGCCAGACGGTCATCTCCGGCATGGGCGAGCTGCACCTGGACATCCTGGTCGACCGGATGCGCCGCGAGTTCAACGTCGAGGCCAACATCGGTAAGCCGCAGGTGGCGTACCGCGAGACCATCCGCCGCAAGGTGGAGAAGGTCGAGTACACCCACAAGAAGCAGACCGGCGGTTCCGGCCAGTACGCCCGGGTGATCATCAGCCTGGAGCCGCTGCCGCTGGGCAACGACGCCCCGACCTACGAGTTCGCCAACGCCGTGACCGGTGGCCGCATCCCCCGGGAGTTCATCCCGTCGGTGGACGCGGGTGCGCAGGACGCCATGCAGTACGGCATCCTCGCCGGCTTCCCCCTGGTGGGCGTCAAGCTCACCCTGGTGGACGGCCAGTACCACGAGGTCGACTCGTCGGAAATGGCATTCAAGATCGCCGGCTCGATGGCGATGAAGGAGGCGGCCCGCAAGGCCGACCCCGCGCTGCTCGAGCCGATGATGGCCGTTGAGGTCACCACTCCCGAGGAGAACATGGGTGACGTCATCGGCGACCTCAACTCCCGCCGTGGCATCATCCAGGCGATGGAGGAGCGCAGCGGCGCCCGCGTCGTCCGGGCCCTGGTGCCGTTGTCGGAGATGTTCGGCTACGTCGGCGACCTGCGGTCGAAGACCCAGGGCCGGGCTAGCTACAGCATGCAGTTCGACTCCTACGCCGAGGTTCCGGCCTCGGTCGCGAAGGAGATCATCGCCAAGGCGACGGGTGAGTGACCTCACCTGACGTGCTCCGATGATCCGGGGCGGTCGCGGGAGGGTGCTCCCCGCCCGCGGCCACCTCGGTCGGGATGCGTGAGACCGGGCCTGTAGGCTTCATCGCCGCAGAACCCACCAAAGCTCTCCGGCCGCCAGGCCGGAAAGGCTGTCGACAGAGTCCTAAGCGCCGACCGGCGCGCCGGGGCGAACGAACCAAGAAGTCCACAGGAGGACACCAGTGGCGAAGGCGAAGTTCGAGCGGACTAAGCCGCACGTCAACATCGGCACCATTGGTCACATCGACCACGGTAAGACGACGCTGACGGCGGCCATCACCAAGGTCCTGCACGACCAGTACCCGGACCTGAACCCGTACACGCCGTTCGACGAGATCGACAAGGCGCCGGAGGAGAAGGCCCGCGGCATCACGATCTCCATCGCGCACGTCGAGTACCAGACCGAGGCGCGGCACTACGCGCACGTCGACTGCCCCGGTCACGCCGACTACATCAAGAACATGATCACCGGTGCCGCGCAGATGGACGGCGCGATCCTGGTGGTCGCGGCGACCGACGGCCCGATGCCGCAGACCCGCGAGCACGTGCTGCTGGCCCGCCAGGTCGGCGTGCCCTACATCGTCGTGGCGCTCAACAAGAGCGACATGGTCGACGACGAGGAGCTCCTGGAGCTCGTCGAGCTCGAGGTCCGCGAGCTGCTCTCGTCGCAGGAGTACCCGGGTGACGACCTGCCGGTCGTCCGGGTCTCGGCGCTGAAGGCCCTCGAGGGTGACCCCGAGTGGACCGGCAAGCTGCTGGACCTGATGACCGCTGTCGACACCGCGATCCCGCAGCCGGAGCGCGAGACCGACAAGCCGTTCCTGATGCCGATCGAGGACGTCTTCACGATCACCGGTCGTGGCACCGTCGTCACCGGTCGCGCGGAGCGCGGCGTGCTCAAGCCGAACGAGGAGGTGGAGATCGTCGGCATCCGCGAGAAGTCGATGAAGACCACCTGCACCGGCATCGAGATGTTCCGCAAGCTGCTCGACGAGGCCCGCGCGGGTGAGAACGTCGGTCTGCTGCTGCGTGGCATCAAGCGCGAGGACGTCGAGCGCGGCATGGTCGTCATCAAGCCGGGCACCACGACCCCGCACACGGAGTTCGAGGCGACGGTCTACATCCTCTCCAAGGAGGAGGGCGGCCGGCACACCCCGTTCTTCCAGAACTACCGTCCGCAGTTCTACTTCCGGACCACGGACGTCACCGGTGTCGTCACGCTCCCCGAGGGCACCGAGATGGTCATGCCGGGTGACAACACCACCATGACGGTGAAGCTGATCCAGCCCATCGCCATGGAGGAGAACCTCAAGTTCGCGATCCGCGAGGGTGGCCGCACCGTCGGCGCCGGGTTCGTCACCAAGATCATCAAGTGAGCTAGGTAACCCCGATTAGACCCGCCGCCGGTCGTGCGGCATACTAGTCAGGTTGCGTAACGACAGTTCGCTGCCCGTGTTCGGCTTTCGTCGAACCTCCGGGCTGCAGGACAGTCGGGCGTAGGGTGGTTGGCGGCCCGTCCGCCAACCACCCTCGCACGGCGTTCAGGTCGCGGTAGTGCGATCGGCGCCTTGACCCACCGCGCGGTCAGAATCGCTCCGGAGTCCCGGGGCGGAGCCTGGCCCGAGGGCGCGACACGCCCGACCGCGGGGGTCGGCGAAGTGGGCCTGTACCAGCCGGTACAGGCGCCCGCAACACAGCGGCATCGAGAGAAGGAACAGAAGCCACCATGGCGGGACAGAAGATCCGCATCCGGCTCAAGGCCTATGACCACGAGGTCGTCGACTCCTCGGCTCGGAAGATCGTCGAGACGGTGACGCGTACCGGGGCGCAGGTCGCAGGCCCGGTGCCGCTGCCCACGGAGATCAACCGTTTCTGCGTTATCCGCTCGCCGCACAAGTACAAGGACTCGCGCGAGCACTTCGAGATGCGCACGCACAAGCGGCTGATCGACATCATCGACCCGACCCCGAAGACGGTCGACTCGCTCATGCGCCTCGACCTGCCGGCTGGCGTCGACATCGAGATCAAGCTGTAGGGACCGGACAAATGGACAGGCAAGTCAAGGGGATCCTGGGCGCAAAGCTCGGCATGACCCAGGTCTGGGACAACAACCGCGTTGTCCCGGTGACCGTGGTTCAGGCCGGCCCGTGCGTCATCAGCCAGGTTCGTAGCGCCGACAAGGACGGTTACTCCGCGGTCCAGCTGGCGTACGGCACGATCGACCCGCGCAAGGTCAAGAAGCCGATCAGCGGGCACTACGCGAAGGCCGACGTCGCGCCGCGCCGGCACATCGTCGAGCTGCGCACCGCCGACGCGGCGGACTACTCGCTCGGCCAGGAGATCACGGTCGAGGAGTTCCCGGCCGGTGTCTCGATCGACGTGACCGGCAAGACCAAGGGCAAGGGCTACGCCGGCCCGATGAAGCGTCACGGCTTCCACGGTCTGCGCGCCAGCCACGGCGTCGAGCGCAAGCACCGCTCGCCGGGCTCCATCGGCGCCTGCGCCACCCCGGGTCGTGTCTTCAAGGGCACCCGGATGGCCGGCCGGATGGGTGGCGTGCGCTACACCGTCCAGAACCTGACCGTCCAGGCGGTCGACACCGAGAACAACCTCCTGCTCGTCCGCGGCGCCATTCCCGGCCCCAAGGGCGCGCTGGTCCTGGTCCGCACCGCGGCCAAGACCAAGGTGAAGAAGGGCGGTGTGGCCAAGTGACCACCGTTGACGTCCTCTCCGTCGAAGGCAACAAGAGCGGCTCCGTCGAGCTGCCCGCCGACATCTTCGACGTCCAGGCCAACGTCGCGCTGATGCACCAGGTCGTGGTGGCCCAGCTCGCGGCGGCCCGGCAGGGCACGCACAAGGTCAAGACCCGCGGCGAGGTCGCCGGTGGCGGCAAGAAGCCGTACAAGCAGAAGGGCACCGGTCGTGCCCGGCAGGGCTCGATCCGCGCGCCGCAGTTCGCCGGCGGTGGCGTGGTGCACGGTCCCGTGCCGCGCGACTACAGCCAGCGCACCCCGAAGAAGATGAAGGCCGCCGCCCTGCGTGGCGCCCTGTCGGACCGGGCCCGCGCCGGGCAGGTGCACGTCGTCGAGGCGTTCGTCTCGGGCGAGAAGCCGTCGACCAAGGCCGCCCTGGCCACGCTGGCCAAGCTGACCGAGGCCCGCCGGGTCCTGGTCGTGCTGAGCAGCACCGACGAGCTGAACTGGGTGTCGCTGCGCAATGAGCCGCGGGTGCACCTGATCGAGGCCGGCCAGCTCAACACGTACGACGTGCTGGTGGCCGACGACGTGGTCTTCACGAAGGACGCCCTGGACGAGTTCCTCGGTGTTCCCGCCGAGACCACCGAGGAGGGTGGCAAGTGAGCACGATCGCCGACCCGCGCGACATCATCGTGGCGCCGGTCGTCTCGGAGAAGAGCTACAGCGAGCTGAACCGCAACTGGTACACCTTCCTGGTGCACCCGGACGCGAACAAGACCGAGATCAAGATCGCTATCCAGCAGATCTTCAACGTCCGCGTCCTGACGGTCAACACGCTCAACCGCGAGGGCAAGCGCAAGCGGACCCGCACCGGGTTCGGCAAGCGCAAGGACACCAAGCGGGCGATGGTGAAGCTGGCTGACGGTGACCGTATCGAGGCCTTCGGCGGCCCGGTCAGCTGAGGGGTGTAGACAATGGCTATCCGTAAGTACAAGCCGACGACGCCGGGCCGGCGTGGCTCGAGCGTCGCCGACTTCGCCGAGATCACCCGGTCGACGCCCGAGAAGTCGCTGCTGGCTCCGCTGCCGAAGAAGGGCGGACGCAACGCCCACGGCCGGATCACCACGCGGCACCACGGTGGCGGTCACAAGCGCCAGTACCGTCTGATCGACTTCAAGCGGGTCGACAAGGACGGCGTGCCGGCGAAGGTCGCCCACATCGAGTACGACCCGAACCGCACCGCGCGCATCGCGCTGCTGCACTACGCCGACGGCGAGAAGCGCTACATCATCGCGCCGAAGGATCTGAAGCAGGGCGACGCGGTCGAGTCCGGTCCGGGCGCCGACATCAAGCCGGGCAACAACCTGCCGCTGCGCAACATCCCGGTCGGTACCACCATCCACAACGTGGAGCTGCGCCCGGGCGGCGGCGCCAAGCTGGCCCGCTCGGCCGGCGTCGGCATCCAGCTGCTCGGCCGCGAGGGCGCGTACGCGACCCTGCGCATGCCGTCCGGTGAGATCCGGCGGGTCGACGTCCGCTGCCGCGCCAGCATCGGCGAGATCGGCAACGCCGACCAGTCGAACATCAACTGGGGCAAGGCCGGCCGGATGCGGTGGAAGGGCAAGCGCCCGACCGTCCGTGGTGTCGCGATGAACCCGGTCGACCACCCGCACGGTGGTGGTGAGGGTAAGACCTCCGGCGGTCGCCACCCGGTCAACCCGCAGGGTAAGCCCGAGGGCCGCACCCGTCGTAAGGGCCAGCCGAGTGACCGGCTGATCGTCCGCCGCCGCTACGCCACGCGTAAGCGCGGCTGAGGGAGATAAGACATGCCTCGCAGCCTGAAGAAGGGCCCGTTCGTCGACGACCACCTGCTCAAGAAGGTGGAGACGCAGAACGACAAGGGCTCGAAGAACGTCATCAAGACCTGGTCGCGGCGCTCGACGATCATCCCGGAGATGCTGGGTCACACGATCGCCGTGCACGACGGACGCAAGCACGTCCCGGTGTTCGTGACCGAGGCGATGGTCGGGCACAAGCTCGGCGAGTTCGCGCTGACCCGCACGTTCAAGGGTCACGAGAAGGACGACCGGAAGAGCCGTCGGCGCTGACGCCGCGGGCATACGGATAGAGGAACAAGGGGTTACAGCGATGCCAGGAAAGGGCGACGCTCCGGTGCTTCCGGGCGCGCGGGCGGTTGCGCGGCACGTGCGCATCTCGCCGATGAAGGCGCGCCGGGTGGTCAACCTCGTCCGCGGCCTGCCCGCGAAGGAGGCGCTCACGGTGCTGCAGTTCGCGCCGCAGGCTGCGAGCGAGCAGGTGTACAAGGTGCTCGCGAGCGCGATCGCCAACGCGGAGAACAACGAGCGGCTGGACCCCGACGCGCTGCTCGTCAGCGAGGCGTACGTGGACGAGGGCCCGACCATGAAGCGGTTCCAGCCGCGGGCGCAGGGCCGGGCGTACCGGATCCGCAAGCGCACCTGCCACATCACCGTCGCGGTCGAGGCCGTGGCGCCGGCCGCGCCGAAGAAGGCCGCGGCGAAGAAGGCGGCCCCGGCGAAGCAGGCGGAGCCGGCTGAGACGCAGAGCAAGACGGAGGGCGCCGAGTAATGGGTCAGAAGGTTCACCCGCACGGGTTCCGGCTCGGCATCTCGACCGACTGGAAGTCCCGCTGGTTCGCGGACAAGCTCTACAAGGACTACATCGGCGAGGACGTCAAGATCCGCCGCATGATGTCCAAGGGCCTCGAGCGTGCCGGCATCTCCAAGGTCGACATCGAGCGCACCCGGGACCGGGTCCGCGTCGACATCCACACCGCCCGGCCGGGCATCGTCATCGGCCGCAAGGGTGCGGAGGCCGACCGGATCCGTGGCGAGCTCGAGAAGCTGACCGGCAAGCAGGTCCAGCTGAACATCATCGAGGTGAAGAGCCCCGAGTCGGACGCGCAGCTCGTCGCCCAGGGCGTCGCCGAGCAGCTGTCCAGCCGGGTCAGCTTCCGTCGGGCGATGCGCAAGGCCATGCAGTCCGCGATGAAGAACCCGGTCTGCAAGGGCATCCGGGTCCAGGTCTCGGGCCGTCTCGGCGGTGCCGAGATGAGCCGGACCGAGTTCTACCGCGAGGGCCGGGTCCCGCTGCACACGCTGCGGGCCAACATCGAGTACGGCTTCTTCGAGGCCCGTACCACCTTCGGCCGGATCGGCGTGAAGGTCTGGATCTACAAGGGCGACGCGGTGCCGGGTCGGGAGACCCCGGCCGAGGCTCCGTCGCGCCCGCGCCGTGAGCGCGGCGACCGCCCCGAGCGGCCGCGCCGTGGTCGGTCCGGCTCGTCCGGCACGACCGCCGGCGGCACCGAGGCCGGCCGGGCCGCCGCGACCACCATCGCGCAGCAGGCCGAGACGCCGAGTGGTGACGCGGTGGATCCCGCCGCCGTCTCCGCCGCGGCAGAAACGCAGCAGGAGGGCTGACAGATGCTGATGCCGCGCAAGCCCCCGAAGGGCTTCCGCAAGCCGCACCACCCGGACCGCCACGGCGCGTCCAAGGGTGGTAACCGGGTGGTGTTCGGCGAGTTCGGGATCCAGGCTCTCGAGCCGGCGTACGTGACCAACCGCCAGATCGAGTCGGCGCGTATCGCGATGACCCGCCACATCAAGCGTGGTGGCAAGGTCTGGATCACGATCTTCCCGGACCAGGCCCTCACCAAGAAGCCGGCCGAGACCCGGATGGGTTCCGGTAAGGGTTCGCCCGAGTGGTGGGTCGCCAACGTGAAGCCGGGGCGGGTCCTCTTCGAGATGTCCTTCCCCAACGAGCAGATCGCGCGAGAGGCGATGCGTCGCGCGATCCACAAGCTCCCGATGAAGTGCCGGATTGTTACGCGCGAAGTGGGTGAATCCTGATGGCAGCGGGCGTCAAGCCTTCCGAGCTGCGTGAGCTCTCCGAGGAGGAGCTGGTCACGAAGCTGCGTGAGGCCAAGGCGGAGCTGTTCAACCTCCGCGTGCAGGCCGCAACCGGGCAGCTGGACAACAACCGGCGGCTGCAGGTCATCCGTCGGGAGATCGCCCGGATCTACACGATCATGCGTGAGCGCGAGCTGGGTCTCTCGGCCGCGCCGACTGAGGTGACTGCATCATGAGCGAGAACACCACCGCCGCCGCGCGGGCCCGCCGCAAGGTGCGTGAGGGCCTCGTGGTCAGCGACAAGATGGAAAAGACCGTCGTCGTCGAGGTCGAGGACCGGGTCAAGCACGCGCTGTACGGCAAGATCATGCGCCGTACCAGCAAGCTGAAGGTGCACGACGAGCAGAACACCGCCGGCATCGGCGACCGGGTCCTGATCATGGAGACCCGGCCGCTGTCCGCCACCAAGCGGTGGCGGCTCGTGGAGATCCTGGAAAAGGCCAAGTAGCGAAGGCTCAAGCTCGCCCGGCGTCAGTCGGGCGCGGGTTCCGCCAGGCTCCGGCCGCCTCGTGCGGCCGGAGAACCGGCAGACATAGGAGATAGACGTGATTCAGCAGGAGTCGCGACTGCGCGTCGCCGACAACACGGGTGCTCGGGAGATCCTGTGCATCCGGGTTCTCGGTGGCTCCGGTCGGCGCTACGCGAGCATCGGCGACGTCATCGTGGCCACCGTCAAGGACGCGATCCCGGGTGCCGGTGTGAAGAAGGGCGACGTCGTCAAGGCCGTCGTCGTTCGCACCGCCAAGGAGAAGCGGCGGCCGGACGGTTCGTACATCCGCTTCGACGAGAACGCCGCCGTCATCATCAAGGACGGCGGGGACCCGCGCGGCACCCGTATCTTCGGCCCGGTGGGTCGGGAGCTGCGGGACAAGCGGTTCATGAAGATCATCTCTCTCGCGCCGGAGGTGTTGTGACCGTGAAGGTCAAGAAGGGCGACACGGTCGTCGTCATCGCCGGCAAGGACAAGGGTGCCAAGGGCAAGGTCATCGCGGCCTACCCGCGGCAGGACAAGGTCCTGGTCGAGGGCGTGAACCGGGTCAAGAAGCACACCCGCATCAGCACCACCCAGCGTGGCGCCAAGACCGGTGGCATCGTCACCCAGGAGGCCCCGATCCACGTCTCGAACGTGCAGGTCCTGGACTCCGACGGCAAGCCGACCCGCGTCGGTTACCGGATCGACGAAAACGGCCAGAAGGTCCGCATCGCGCGTAGCACCGGTAAGGACCTGTGATGACCACGGCTACCGAAACCAAGACCATGCCGCGCCTCAAGGAGCGGTACCGCAACGAGATCGTGGCCCAGCTGCAGGAGCAGCACAAGTACGGCAACCCGATGCAGGTGCCGCGGCTGGTCAAGATCGTCGTCAACATGGGTGTCGGCGAGGCTGCCCGGGACGCCAAGCTGATCGACGGCGCCGTCCGCGACCTGGCCACCATCACCGGCCAGAAGCCGCAGGTGCGGCGGGCGACCAAGTCCATCGCGCAGTTCAAGCTCCGCGAGGGCATGCCGATCGGCGCGAAGGTGACCCTCCGCGGCGACCGGATGTGGGAGTTCCTGGACCGGCTGCTGTCGATCGCGCTGCCGCGTATCCGCGACTTCCGCGGTCTCGACGGGCGCAAGCTCGACGGGCACGGCAACTACACGTTCGGCCTGACCGAGCAGTCGGTGTTCCACGAGATCGACCAGGACAAGATCGATCGGCAGCGGGGCATGGACATCACGGTGGTCACGACCGCCACGACCGACGACGAGGGCCGGGCGCTGCTCAAGCTCCTGGGCTTCCCGTTCAAGGAGAACTGAGATGGCCAAGAAGGCGCTGATCCTCAAGGCGGCCGCGAAGCCGAAGTTCTCGGTTCGCGCGTACACCCGCTGCCAGCGGTGCGGGCGTCCCAAGGCGGTCTACCGCAAGTTCGGTCTCTGCCGGGTGTGCATCCGGGAGATGGCCCACCGCGGTGAGCTGCCCGGCGTGTCCAAGGCTTCCTGGTAATAGCTATTGCTCTTCGCCGTAGGCCCGGGGCTCACCGCCCCGGGAACCCCGGCGAGAAAGGCTGACGAATTCCATGACGATGACCGACCCGATCGCAGACATGCTCACGCGTCTGCGTAACGCCAACCAGGCGTACCACGACCGGGTGACGATGCCCTACTCGAAGATCAAGGCGAACATCGCCGAGGTCCTCAAGGCCGAGGGTTACATCGCCACCTGGTCGGTCGAGGAGCCCGAGGAGGGCGCCGTCGGCAAGCGACTGGTCGTCGAGCTGAAGTACGGCCAGAACCGGGAGCGGAGCCTGGCCGGCATCAAGCGCGTGTCCAAGCCCGGTCTGCGGGTTTACGCCAAGTCGGACGGGCTCCCGCGGGTGCTCGGCGGGCTGGGCGTGGCGATCATTTCGACGTCCCAGGGGCTGCTCACCGACCGGCAGGCCCGCAAGCGGAGCGTTGGCGGGGAAGTCCTCGCCTTCGTCTGGTAACGGGAGACAGGTAGAAATGTCGCGTATTGGACGTAAGTCGATCCCGGTGCCAGCCGGCGTCGACATCACGATCGACGGGCAGACCGTCAAGGTCAAGGGCCCGAAGGGCGAGCTCTCGCACACCCTGGCCGAGCCGATCACGATCGACCGGGCCGAGGACGGGCAGCTGAACGTCAACCGCCCGAACGACGAGCGCAAGGCCAAGGAACTGCACGGCCTCAGCCGTACCCTGGTCGCCAACATGATCGTCGGCGTCACCGAGGGCTACCGCAAGAGCCTGGAGATCGCCGGCACCGGTTACCGCGTGACCGCCAAGGGCAAGGACCTGGAGTTCGCGCTCGGGTTCTCGCACCCCGTGCTGGTTCCGGCGCCGGACGGCATCACCTTCACGGTGGAGAAGCCGACGCTGTTCCACGTGGCCGGCATCGACAAGCAGCTCGTCGGTGAGGTTGCCGCCAACATCCGGAAGATCCGCCCGCCGGAGCCCTACAAGGGCAAGGGCGTGAAGTACCAGGGCGAGGTCATCCGCCGCAAGGCTGGAAAGGCAGGTAAGAAGTGAGCGCCACGCTGCTCAAGCGCCGCCGCGGCGTCGCCGCCAAGCGTGCCGTCGGGCGTGCGCGTCGGCACTTCCGGGTCCGCAAGAACATCAGCGGCACCGCCGAGCGTCCCCGCCTCGTGGTCACCCGCTCCCTGCGGCACATCGTCGCCCAGATCGTGGACGACACCAAGGGTCACACCCTGGCGTCGGCCTCGACCCTGGACGCCTCGGTGCGCGGCTCGGAGGGCGACAAGAGCGCCCTGGCCGGCAAGGTCGGCGCCCTGCTCGCCGAGCGGGCCAAGGCCGCCGGCATCTCCAAGGTCGTCTTCGACCGCGGTGGCAACCGGTACGCGGGGCGGGTCGCCGCGCTTGCCGACGCCGCCCGCGAAGCCGGGCTCGAGTTCTAGAAACCCCGTCACGAGAGAGAAGGAAGGCTGCTGATGCCAGGTCAACAGCGCCGTGGCGGCGGGTCCGGTGGCAACGAGGGTGGTCGCCGCGACAACCGCCGTGAGGGCGGCCGCGGAAACGCGCCCGTCGAGAAGACCCCGCACCTCGAGCGGGTCGTCGCGATCAACCGCGTCGCCAAGGTCGTGAAGGGTGGTCGTCGCTTCAGCTTCACCGCCCTGGTGATCGTGGGCGACGGCGACGGCACCGTCGGTGTGGGCTACGGAAAGGCCAAGGAGGTGCCCGCGGCGATCGCCAAGGGTGTCGAGGAGGCCAAGAAGCACTTCTTCAAGGTTCCGCGGATCGCCTCCTCCATCCCGCACCCGGTGACGGGTGAGGCGGCGGCCGGTGTGGTGCTGCTCAAGCCGGCTTCCGCCGGTACGGGTGTCATCGCCGGTGGTCCGGTGCGCGCCGTGCTGGAGTGCGCGGGTATCCACGACGTGCTCTCCAAGAGCCTCGGCTCGTCGAACCCGATCAACATCGTGCACGCCACCGTGGCGGCGCTGAAGGGGCTCGAGTCCCCCGAGGCCGTCGCCGCCCGTCGTGGCCTGCCGGTCGAGGACGTCGCGCCGGCCGCCATGCTGGCGTCGCGGGCGGGGGTGGCTTCCTGATGGCTCGCCTGAAGGTCACCCAGGTCCGGTCCGAGATCGGGACCAAGCAGAACCAGCGTGACTCGCTGCGCTCGCTCGGTCTCAAGCGGATCAACGACGTGGTGGTCAAGGAGGACCGTCCGGAGATCCGCGGCATGATCTTCGCGGTCAACCACCTCGTGAAGGTCGAGGAGGTCGAGTAATGACGATCAAGGTCCACCACCTGCGCCCGGCGCCCGGTGCCAAGACCGCGAAGACCCGTGTGGGTCGCGGTGAGGGCTCGAAGGGCAAGACCGCCGGTCGCGGTACCAAGGGTTCCAAGGCCCGCAAGAACATCTCGGCGGCGTTCGAGGGTGGGCAGATGCCCATCCACATGCGCCTGCCGAAGATGAAGGGCTTCAAGAACAAGTTCAAGGTGGTCTTCCAGGTGGTCAACCTGGACCGGCTCGCCGAGCTGTTCCCGAACGGCGGCCAGGTCGGCCCGCTGGAGCTCGTCGAGGCCGGCGCGGTCCGCAAGGGCCAGCCGGTCAAGGTCCTCGGCACCGGGGACCTCGGCGGGGTCGCCCTCCAGGTGTCGGCGCACGCGTTCAGCGCGTCGGCCAAGGAGAAGATCGCCGCCGCCGGTGGCACCGTCACCGAGCTGTAAGAGCTGTACGACACATGGCGCCCGCTCAGTTGTCCCAACTGGGCGGGCGCCATGGTCTCCCCGGCATGTGTGCGCCGGGTAACATCGGATTCGGTTTATGTAGCCGGGCACATCTGCCCGGACCGGGATCGGGCTGTTAGAGTCCCTTCCCAGCTATGGATATCGGGCGCTCGCCCGGCACCCACCCCGACCCGCCCGGGATCACCGGCGGCCCGCCGCGCGCAGGAGGAAGAAGTTGCTGTCCGCCTTTCTCAGTGCGTTCCGTACGCCTGACCTGCGCAAGAAGCTGCTGTTCACAGTAGGCATCATCGCGGTCTACCGGCTCGGGGCTACGCTGCCCAGCCCGGGTGTCTCGTACGGCAACGTGCAGAAGTGCCTCGACACCCTGGAGAACGGCTCCACCGGGGTCCTCAACCTGCTCAACCTCTTCTCCGGCGGCGCGCTGCTGCAACTCTCGGTCTTCGCGCTGGGCATCATGCCCTACATCACCGCGTCGATCATCCTGCAGCTGCTGACCGTGGTCATCCCGCGGCTCGAGCAGCTCCGCAAGGAGGGCCAGGCCGGGCAGGCGAAGATCACCCAGTACACCCGCTACCTGACGCTGGGCCTGGGCGTCCTCCAGGCGTCGGCGTTCGTGGCGCTGGCCCGCTCCGGGCAGCTGTTCCAGAACCAGTGCGACCAGTTCCCGATCATCCCCGAGGGCACCGGAATCCCGGACTGGCTGACGCTGACCCTCCTGGTCATGACGATGACCGCCGGCACCGGCGTGGTGATGTGGCTCGGTGAGCTGATCACCGACCGGGGCGTCGGCAACGGCATGTCCGTCCTGATCTTCACCTCGATCGCGGCCCGGCTTCCCAGCGAGGGCTGGCAGATCAAGCAGACCGGCGGCTGGGGCAAGTTCATCCTCGTCATCGCGCTGGTCCTGGTGGTCATCACCGCGGTCACCTTCATCGAGCAGGCGCAGCGCCGGATCCCGGTGCAGTACGCCAAGCGGATGATCGGCCGGCGCATGTACGGCGGCACCTCGACCTACATCCCGCTGAAGGTCAACCAGGCGGGTGTCATCCCGGTCATCTTCGGCTCGTCGCTGCTCTACCTGCCCCAGTTGGCGCTGCAGTTCTTCGACCAGACCAACCCGGGCAAGACCCAGGCGTGGATCCAGAACAACCTGGTCGACCCGACCAGCCCGATCTACATCTCGGTCTACTTCCTGCTGATCATCTTCTTCACGTACTTCTACGTCTCGATCACGTTCAACCCGACCGAGGTCGCGGACAACATGAAGAAGTACGGCGGCTTCGTGCCGGGCATCCGCCCCGGCAAGCCGACCGCCGACTACCTCGACTTCATCCTCAGCCGGATCACTCTGCCGGGCGCCCTCTACCTGGGCATCATCTCGATCCTGCCGAACTTCTTCTTCATCTGGCTGGACAAGCAGCAGTACCTGAACTTCCCGTTCGGCGGCACCGCTGTCCTGATCATGGTCGGCGTCGGTCTGGAAACCACCAAGCAGATCGAGAGCCAACTGATGCAGCGGAACTACGAAGGGTTCCTGCGGTAGATGAGACTCGTTCTGGTTGGCCCGCCGGGTGCGGGCAAGGGTACGCAGGCCGAGTTCGTCGCCGCGCACCTCTCGGTCCCGAAGATCTCGACCGGTGACATCTTCCGGTCGAACGTCTCCCAGGGCACGCCGCTGGGGATCGAGGCGAAGCGCTACATGGACGCCGGCGAGCTGGTGCCCGACGAGGTCACGATCAACATGGTGCGGGACCGGCTCGCCGAGCCGGACGCCGCCGAGGGTTTCCTGCTCGACGGCTTCCCGCGCACCACGCCGCAGGCCGCCGCGCTGGACAAGCTCCTCGCCGACCTGGGCACCGCGCTCGACCTGGTGCTGGAACTCGTCGTCGACGACGACGAGGTGATCCGGCGGCTCTCCGGCCGGCGTACGTGCCGGGGCTGCGGCAAGATCTGGCACGTCGAGTTCGACGCGACCACCCGCGAGGGCATCTGCGACCGCTGCGGCGCCGAGCTGTTCCAGCGCGACGACGACAAGCCGGAGACCATCGCCACCCGCCTGCGGGAGTACGCGGACAAGACCGCGCCGCTGGTCGACTACTACGGCGCCCAGGGCAAGCTGGTGGGCATCGACGCCACCGGCCCGGTGGAGGACGTCACGCTCCGCGCCATCGACGCCCTGCGGTCGTACGGCGGCTGACGTCCCGCCGGGCTCCGGCGGATAGAGTGCGAAGAGCGGGGTACGTCCGACGTGCCCCGCCTCTTCGGCTTCGGCAACGAAAGGTAACGGCTCCATGCGTCGTCCCCAGCTGGACATCCAGCTGAAGACCCCTGACCAGATCGAGAAGATGCGGGCCGCCGGGCTGGTGGTCGCCGAGGCGCTGCGTCGGATGCGGGAGGCGGTCGCCCCCGGGGTCAGCACCGCCGACCTGGACGCCATCGCCGAGTCGACCATCCGCGAGGCCGGCGCCGTCCCCTCGTTCAAGGGCTACCACGGCTTCCCGGCATCGATCTGCTCGTCGGTGAACGAGCAGGTCGTGCACGCCATCCCGGCACCGCAGCAGGTGCTCCGCGACGGGGACCTGATCTCGATCGACTGCGGCGCGGTGCTCGACGGTTGGCACGGCGACGCCGCGATCACGGTCGGCGTGGGCGAGGTCGACCCGGCGCTGCTCAAGATGGCCGAGGTGGCCGAGGACGCCATGTGGGCGGGCATCGCCGCCGCCGCCCGCGGGGCGGCCAGCGGCAGGGGCCGGCTCACCGACATCTCGCACGCCGTGGAGAACGCCGTCCGCAAGGGCGGCCGGTACGGCATCGTCGACGGCTACGGCGGCCACGGCATCGGCACCGAGATGCACCAGGACCCGCACGTGCTCAACCACGGACGCCCGGGCAAGGGCCCCCGCCTGGTGCCGGGCATGGCGCTGGCGATCGAGCCGATGATCACCATGGGCTCGCCCCGGACGGTGGAGCTCTCCGACGGCTGGACCGTGGTCACCCGGGACCGGTCGATGGCGGTGCACGTCGAGCACACGATGGCGCTGCTCCCGGACGGCGTCTGGGTGTTGACCGCGCCGGACGGCGGCCGCGCCCGGCTCGGTGAACTCGTCACCTCCCGCCAGCCCGCCGACTCGCCGGCCGTCTGATCCGACAGGGCCGGCTGGAGCCGCCCGACACGACGAGCGGTCGCCGCGGGCGTACGGGGAGCGGGACGCCCTCGTCACCGGCCCGCCGGCGCCCGCCGTCCTGCGGCGGGAGGTTCGCGACGCCGGCGGGCCCTGCCCTGTACCTGGTCGGGGCACCGCCGGACCGGAACGCCGGGCGGGTGACCTGGATGCCTGATTGTCGCCTTTTCGGGTGGTCCGACGCTCCCGAGGGTGGCCGGTTTGGCGACCGCCCGCAGGCGGGCGTACACTTTCTGATCGGCGCACAGCGTCCACTCCGGCATGCCCACCCCGCGCTTCGGTGGGAGTCGGAGCCGCGGCTGGCGCGGGCTTCCTGATCTTGATCGGTCGCCCGTGTAAGACGTTGTGGGCCGTCCGGAGTAACCGACGTCAGGACAGCGGAGGACATGCCGAAAAAAGACGGAGCCATCGAGATCGAGGGTCGGGTCATCGAGCCCCTGCCGAACGCAATGTTCCGCGTGGAGCTCGCGAACGGTCACAAGGTGCTGGCTCACATCAGCGGCAAGATGCGGCAGCACTACATCCGCATCCTGCCGGAGGACCGGGTCGTCGTCGAACTCTCGCCGTACGACCTGACCCGCGGGCGCATCGTCTACCGCTACAAGTAAGCCTGACGACGGCCGGGACGTCCCCGTGTCCGTCTTCGACGTCCGGTGTCGCGCTTCGGCGCGTCGTCGGGCCAGATGGGAAGTAAGGCAACCGTGAAGGTCAAGCCGAGCGTCAAGAGGATCTGCAACAAGTGCCGGGTCATCCGCCGGCACGGCCGGGTCATGGTCATCTGCACCGACCCGCGCCACAAGCAGCGCCAGGGCTGAACCAGTTCCGACCGGCCGTGTGACAACGGTCGGTCGTAATCGGTCCGGGCCGCGGATCCAGACAACGAATCAATTGCTCGTCCCAGCCGCGGGCGGTGCGCGTCGCGTACCTCTTCGTGGTTGACCCCCGGTCGGAGGCCGGGGCCCGCTCGGGCAGCGACCGTTTCCGGTCGCCGGCGCACGACGCCGGAGGCGGAACGGTCGGTAGCGGGGTGGGACGGGTCCACACCTCCGCCAGAACACCACGAGGAGCACGCCCGCACATGGCACGTCTAGTCGGCGTCGACCTCCCCCGCGAGAAGCGGATGGAGATCGCGCTCACCTACATCTTCGGCGTGGGTCGGACCCGCGCCCTGGAGACGCTCGCCGCCACCGGCATCTCGCCGGACAAGCGCGCCCGGGACCTCACGGACGAGGAGCTGGTCCAGCTCCGCGACCACATCGAGGGCAACTACAAGGTTGAAGGCGACCTGCGCCGCGAGGTCGCCGCTGACATCCGCCGCAAGGTCGAGATCGGCTGCTACGCCGGCATCCGGCACCGCCGGGGCCTGCCCGTGCGTGGCCAGCGGACCCGGACCAACGCGCGGACCCGCAAGGGCCCGAAGCGGACCGTGGCCGGCAAGAAGAAGCCCGGCAAGAAGTAAATAGGAGCGCACAGACTTATGCCACCGAAGGCTCGTGCCGGAGCCGCTGTCAAGAAGGTCCGGCGCAAGGAACGCAAGAACGTCGCCCACGGGCAGGCGCACATCAAGAGCACCTTCAACAACACCATCGTGTCCATCACGGACCCGACCGGTGCGGTCATCTCCTGGGCCTCCGCGGGCCAGGTGGGCTTCAAGGGCTCCCGCAAGTCGACCCCGTTCGCCGCGCAGCTCGCCGCCGAGGCCGCCGCGCGCCGGGCGATGGAGCACGGCATGCGCAAGGTCGACGTGTTCGTCAAGGGCCCCGGCTCCGGCCGGGAGACCGCCATCCGTTCGCTGCAGGCCGTGGGCCTGGAGGTCGGTCAGATCTCCGACGTGACCCCGCAGCCGCACAACGGGTGCCGTCCGCCGAAGCGTCGCCGGGTCTGAGAGGTTAGAGAGAGATGGCTCGTTACACCGGTGCTGACTGCCGCCGTTGCCGGCGGGAGAAGATGAAGCTGTTCCTCAAGGGCAGCAAGTGCGATGGCCCGAAGTGCCCGTTCGAGTCCCGGCCGTTCCCGCCCGGGCAGCACGGCCGCGGTCGCACGAAGGAGACGGAGTACCTGCTCCAGCTCCGTGAGAAGCAGAAGGCCCGCCGTGTCTACGGCGTGCTGGAGAAGCAGTTCCGCGGTTACTACGAGGAGGCCGTGGCCAAGCAGGCCAAGACCGGTGAGGTCCTCCTGCAGATCCTCGAGTCGCGGCTGGACAACGTGGTCTACCGGGCCGGCTACGCCAAGTCCCGGGACATGGCCCGCCAGCTGGTCAAGCACGGTCACTTCACGGTGAACGGCAAGAAGGTCGACATCCCGTCGTACCGCGTCAAGGAGCACGACATCATCGAGGTCCGGGGCAAGAGCAAGGAGCTCACCCCGTTCATCGTGGCGCAGGCCGAGGCCGGCTCGCGGTCGGTTCCGGCGTGGCTCGAGGCGATCCCCAGCCAGATGAAGATCCTCGTGCACTCGCTCCCGGCCCGCCAGGTCATCGACACGCAGGTCCAGGAGCAGTTGATCGTCGAGCTCTACTCCAAGTAGTCGGAGCTCGTTGCGGTGGCCCGCCCGACACGGGCGGGCCACCGGAACAGTTTGTCGTGGGCGTCATATGGCGGGCGCCCCGGAAGAGAAGAGAAGACATGCTCATCAGCCAGCGACCGACCCTCTCCGAGGAGTCGATCAACGAGACCCGGTCCCGGTTCACCATCGAGCCGCTGGAGCCGGGCTTCGGCTACACCCTGGGCAACTCGCTGCGGCGTACGCTGCTGTCGTCGATCCCGGGTGCGGCGGTCACCTCGATCAAGATCGACGGTGTGCTGCACGAGTTCACCACGATCCCCGGTGTCAAGGAGGACGTGGTCGAGCTCGTCATGAACATCAAGGAGCTCTGCGTCAGCTCCGAGCACGACGAGCCGGTCAGCATGTACCTGCGCAAGCAGGGCCCCGGCGACGTGACCGCGGGTGACATCCAGCCGCCGGCCGGCGTCTCGGTGCACAACCCCGACCTGAAGCTCGCCACCCTCAACGGCAAGGGCCGGCTCGACATGGAGCTGACCGTCGAGCGGGGTCGCGGCTACGTCACGGCGGCGCAGAACAAGCAGGCCGGCGCCGAGATCGGCCGGATCCCGGTCGACTCGATCTACTCGCCGGTGCTCAAGGTGACCTACCGCGTCGAGGCGACCCGTGTCGAGCAGCGGACGGACTTCGACCGGCTGATCATCGACGTCGAGACCAAGCCGTCGATGGGCCCGCGTACCGCGCTGGCCTCGGCCGGCTCGACGCTGGTGGAGCTGTTCGGCCTGGCCCGGGAGCTGGACGAGACCGCCGAGGGCATCGACATCGGGCCGTCCCCGCAGGACGCCCAGCTCGCGGCGGACCTGGCGCTGCCGATCGAGGAGCTGGACCTGACCGTCCGCTCCTACAACTGCCTCAAGCGCGAGGGCATCAACTCCGTTGGTGAGCTCATCGGGCGTACCGAGGCCGACCTCCTCGACATCCGCAACTTCGGTCAGAAGTCGATCGACGAGGTCAAGATGAAGCTCGCCGGGATGGGACTGGGGCTGAAGGACTCGGCCCCGAACTTCGACCCGGCGCACGTCGTGGACACCTTCGGCGAGGCCGACTACGACACCGACGACTACCGCGAGACCGAGCAGCTCTAGTCCGCGCTGCCGCCACACCTGAGGAGCACCAAGCATGCCCACGCCCACCAAGGGCCCCCGCCTCGGCGGCAGCCCCGCGCACGAGCGGCTGATGCTGGCCAACCTGGCCACCGCGCTGTTCCAGCACGGCAAGATCCAGACCACCGAGACGAAGGCCCGGCGGCTGCGTCCGCTGGCCGAGCAGCTCATCACCAAGGCCAAGCGCGGCGACCTGGCGTCCCGCCGGCGGGTGCTGGGCGTCGTCAAGGACAAGGACGTGGTCTACGCCCTGTTCGACCAGATCGCGCCCCGGTACGCCAACCGCAACGGTGGCTACACCCGGATCGTGAAGACCGGTCCGCGCAAGGGTGACGCCGCGCCGATGGCGATCATCGAGCTGGTCGAGGAGCTTCAGGTCGCCGAGCCGAAGGCGAACAAGAAGACCGCCGCCCGCAAGGCCGCGCAGCAGGACAAGGTCGAGGCGCTCGCCCCGGCCGAGGAGGCCCCGAAGTCGAACTCGGGCGACCAGGACGCCGAGGCGCCCGTGTCGGCGTCCGGCGACACCGCCGCCGCCCGCGAGGACAGCGACGAGGCCGGCGAGAACGACAAGGCCTGATCCAGGCCACCGTCGGGCCCGGCACCCCTTGTGGGGTGCCGGGCCCGACCCCGTGAGGCGGAGGTACGAGTGGACGAGCGCACCCGACTGCGGCTGGACGTCGCGTACGACGGCACCGGCTTTTCCGGCTGGGCCGCCCAGCCGACGCGGCGTACGGTCGCCGGGGTGCTCGTGGAGACCCTCGACCTGGTGCTCGGCGCGGGGACGGCGACGGGGTTGACCGTGGCGGGCCGCACCGACGCCGGGGTGCACGCCACCGGGCAGGTCTGCCACGTGGACCTGCCCACCGCCGTGTGGCGGGAGCACGAGGGGCGGCTGCTGCGCCGGCTGGCCCGGCTGCTCCCCACCGACGTGCGGGTGCGGGCGATGACCGAGGTGCCCGCCGACTTCGACGCCCGGTTCTCGGCCACCTTCCGCCGCTACGAGTACCGGGTCACCGACGCGTCGTGGGGCGCCGAGCCGCTGCGCCGGCACGAGGTGCTGGCCTGGCCGAAGCCGCTCGACCTGGACGCGTTGAACGCCGCCGCGGCGGGGCTGGTGGGGGAGCACGACTTCGCCGCGTACTGCCGGCGCAAGGAGAACGCCACCACGCTGCGCGAGGTGACCAGGCTGGACTGGCGGCGGGATCCCGACGGGCTCCTCGTGGCCACCGTGCAGGCCGACGCGTTCTGCCAGGCGATGGTGCGCAGCCTGGTCGGCGCGATGCTGGTCGCGGGGGACGGGCGCCGTCCGGTCGGGTGGCCGGGCAGCCTGCTGACCCGCCGGGAACGCTCCAGCGAGGTGACCGTGGCCCCGGCGCACGGGCTGACCCTGGTCGCCGTGGGCTACCCCGACGACCCGGCCGAGTACGCCCGCCGCGCCGAGGCGACCCGCCGGCTGCGCGTCCCCGTGGAGGGTTGACCGCAGGGACGCGTCCGGCGTACGCCATCTCGGCGGGTCGGCGCCGAACCGGCCAGGGGTGCCGGCCGTTGGCGCTGCTGCGGACGTACCGGGTCGAGCTGGGCGGGTGACTCCGTCGGGGTGCCGAAGGGTACGGGTGCGCGGCCCGGTGGCCCGCGCACCCGTCCAGACCCGGAAGCTCGTCACGCGCCCGGCAGTTCGCTCCCGTCCTGTGTGCCGGTGCGGTCCGCGCCCTCGTCGGTCGGCTGGCCGGCCGTCCCACCGTTCGCCCGGCGCTCCAGCACACCCTGGTTGAGGTGCAGCTCGATCATGTCGAAGAGGATCTCTCTGGCCTTCGTGTCGCCCGACCTGATCGTCTCGCCGTCGGCGCGGGCGACCACCGCGTACGCGAGGTAGTGGCCGCGCACCTGCCAGCCGACCCGCGCCGGCGCGGTGGCGATCGCCTCGGTGCCGTTGCCGGCCGGCATGCCCCGGAATCGGCCCTGCCGCTCGTCGAGCATCTGCCGGATCCGGTCGCGGGCGCGTTCGGCGCTGGCGCGGTCGGTCAGGTTGAACAGGCCGGCGGTCACCAGGTGGTCGCCGTCGGGCGTGCGCAGGGTGGCCCGGACCACCTGGTTGCAGCCGAGCCGGACCAGCAGGTCGGCGACCTCCCCGGTGGCCGCGACCGCGCAGCTGGCGCTGGAGTGGGTCTTCAGCACCCGGTACGCGGGCTGCCCGTCGGCGACGACGAGCTGCGTGCCGGGGAACAGCTCCTTGGCCGTCAGCGGCCCCTGGTCGGTGTCCCGGGAGTCGAGGTCGTGCGCCCCGGCCTCGGCCGACTCGGCCACCTGGGGCTGGCCGGTGGGCGTGGCCTGCGGCGTCCGGTCGCGCTCGACCAGCAGGGCGGCGGCGCCGAGGCCGCAGAGCGCGAGCAGCACGAGGACGGCCGCGCCGCCGACGAGCACCTGCCACAGCCGGCCGCCGCTTCGCTGCGGCACGGGGCGCTCGACCGCCACGGGTGCCTCGACCGCTACGGGTGCCTCGGTGGCCACGGGCGCCTCGGCCGCTACGGCCGGCTCGGCCGGTGCCGGCGACACCTGCACGTCCGGCCGCGCCGGCGACACCTGCACGTCCGGCGGGGCCTGCGCGTCCGGCGGGGCTTGCGCGTCCGGCGGGGCTTGCGGGGCCGGCGGAGCCTGCGGGGCCGGTGGGGCTGGCGGAGCCTGCGGGTCGGGCGGTACCTCTGCCTGTGGCGCTGACGGCGCCTGTGGCGCTGGTGGCGGCGTCTGCGGCGCCTGTGGTGCTGGCGTGTGCCGCGCGGGGGACACCGGGGCCGAGGCGCGGACCGGCTCCGGCTCGGCGGGGGGCGGCGCGACCCGGTTGGGCCGGGGCAGCGACGGCGTCGGGAAGCGGGACGGGGAGGGACCGGCCGGCGGACCGGCACCGAGCACCGAGCGGCCGGACCGGGGCTCCGGGTACTCCATGAATGCTTCCTCATCGGACTCGTACCGATACACCATGTCGCCCAGGGTAGGAGGCACTGTCCCTTTAGGGGGTAATAACGGGAAATTGGGTGCCTGACTGTTTCGTGTCGTGCTGTGTCCGCTCCTCGGCCCCGGACCAGCCGGTGGCGAGGGCGGTGCGAGAATTGCCCGCGTGACCGGCGACCACTACTTCACCGCTGAACCCGCGACTGCCGCCCACCCGCGTGAGGTCGAGTTCGCCGTCGCCGGCCGCGACTACACCCTGACCTCCTCCGGCGGGGTCTTCTCCGCCACCCGCCTCGACCCCGGCACGGCGGTGCTGCTGCGCAAGGCCGAGCTGCCGCCCGCCGACACGGCCGGCGCCCTGCTCGACCTCGGCTGTGGCTTCGGGCCGATCACCTGCGTGCTGGCCACCTCGGCGCCGTCGGCGACCGTCTGGGCCGTCGACGTCAACGAGCGGGCCCGGGAGCTGACCGCGGCCAACGCGGCGCGGGTCGGCGCGGCCGACCGGGTACGCGTCGCCGAGCCGGACGACGTGCCCGCCGACGTGACGTTCGCCCAGCTCTGGTCCAACCCGCCGATCCGGGTCGGCAAGGACGACCTGCACCGGATGCTGCTGCGCTGGCTGCCCCGGCTCGCCCCGGACGGCGTCGCCTGGCTGGTGGTCGCCCGCCACCTCGGCGGCGACTCGCTGCACCGCTGGCTGGCCGAGCAGGGCTGGCAGGTCGAGCGGCACGCCAGCCAGAAGGGCTACCGGGTGCTGCGCGTCACCCGGTAATTGGTTGGGCCGCCCGGCGGGTGCTCGGGCAGGATGCCGACGTGGGATACGTGGACGTGGCAGCCGTCGGGCACCTCCTCCCCGACGGGCGGGAACTCTTCACCGACGTCTCGTTCCGGGTCGGGGAGGGCGCCAAGGTGGCCCTGGTCGGGCCGAACGGCGCCGGCAAGACGACGCTGCTGCGGATGGTCGCCGGCGACCTGCCGGTGAAGACCGGCGCGATCGCGCGGGCCGGCGGGCTGGGCGTGATGCGCCAGTTCATCGGCATGATCGGCGACGAGTCCACACTGGCCGACCTGGCGCTGTCGCTCGCCCCGCCGGCGCTGCGCGACGCCGGCCGCCGGCTCGCCGAGACCGAGGCGGCCATGCGGGCGGCCGAGGTCCGCGGCAAGTACAGCACCGCCGCCGGCAAGGCCCAGCTGGCGTACGCGGACGCGCTCGCGGCCTGGGGCGAGGCCGGCGGGTACGACGCCGAGGTGCTCTTCGACACCGTCGCCACCATCGTGCTCGGCCTGCCGTGGGACGGTGCCCGGGAGCGGCCCGTCCGGACCCTCTCCGGCGGCCAGCAGAAGCGCTTCGCCCTCGAACTGCTGCTGCGCGGCCCCGACGAGGTGCTGCTCCTCGACGAGCCGGACAACTTCCTCGACGTGCCGGGCAAGCGCTGGCTGGAGGGGCGGCTGCGCGAGTCGGCCAAGTCGGTGCTCTACGTCTCGCACGACCGGGAGCTGCTGGCACACACCGCCGACCGGGTCGTCGCCGTGGAGGGCGGCAGCGCCTGGGTGCACCCCGGCGGCTTCGCGAGCTGGCACTCCGCGCGCGTGGCCCGGCACGCCCGCCTCGACGAGCTGCGCAAACGCTGGGACGAGGAACACCAGAAGCTGCGCGAGCTGATGCTGATGTACAAGCAGAAGGCCGCGTACAACGACGGGATGGCCTCGCGCTACCAGGCCGCACAGACCCGGTTGCGCAAGTTCGAGGAGGCCGGGCCGCCGCCCGTACCGCCGAAGGACCAGGACATCCGGATGCGCCTGACCGGCGGGCGGACCGGCAAGCGCGCGGTGGTCTGCGAGCAGCTGGAGCTCGACGGCCTGACCTACCCGTTCGACCTGGAGATCTGGTACGGCGACCGGGTGGCGGTGCTCGGCGCCAACGGCACGGGGAAGTCGCACTTCCTCCGGCTGCTCGCCCGCGGCGGCAGTGACCCCGACCCGGCCAACGGCCCGGTCGACGGCGCGGCGGCGCTCGCGCCGGTCGCGCACGACGGGGTGGCCCGGCTCGGCGCGCGGGTGCGCCCCGGGCACTTCTCGCAGACCCACGACCGGCCGGAGCTGATGGCGAAGACCCTCGTGGAGATCCTCTGGCGGGGGGACGACCACCGGGCCGGCATGGACCGGCACGCGGCGATGGCGGCGTTGTCCCGGTACGAGTTGGCGGGGCAGGGCGACCAGCGCTTCGGCACCCTCTCCGGCGGGCAGCAGGCGCGGTTCCTGGTGCTGCTGCTGGAGTTGTCCGGCGCGACGCTGCTGCTGCTCGACGAGCCCACCGACAACCTCGACCTGGCGTCGGCGGAGGCGCTGGAGGCCGGGCTGACGGCGTTCGAGGGAACCGTGGTCGCGGTGACCCACGACCGCTGGTTCACCCGATCGTTCGACCGGTTCGTCCTCTTCCGCGGCGACAACGAGGTGGTGGAGACCCCCGAGCCGGTCTGGGACGTTGGCTGAGGCGTCCCCGGGCGGCCGGCCGGCATAGGGTGGATCTCGTGACTGAGATGACCTACCGCCGGTTGGGCGACTCCGGGCTCGTGGTGTCCGTCGTCGGCATCGGCTGCAACAACTTCGGCCGCAAGCTCGACCTCGACGGGACCCGGGCGGTGGTCGACGCCGCGCTGGACGCCGGGATCAACTTCTTCGACACCGCCGACATCTACGGCGAGCCGCAGGGCGGCTCCGAGGAACTGCTGGGCCAGGCGCTCAAGGGCCGCCGCGACGACGTGGTGGTGGCCACCAAGTTCGGCATGGACATGCACGGCCTCAACGGCCCCGACTTCGGCGCCCGGGGCGCGCGGCGCTACATCGCCCGCGCCGTGGAGGCGTCGCTGCGCCGGCTCGGCACCGACCACATCGACCTGTACCAGATGCACGAGCCCGACCCGGGCACCCCGATCGACGAGACCCTCGCCGCGCTGGACGACCTGGTCCGCGCCGGCAAGGTGCGCTACCTGGGCAACTCCAACTTCGCCGGGTGGCAGATCGCCGACGCGGACTGGGTGGCGTCGTCCACCGGCCGGTCCCGGTTCATCAGCGCGCAGAACCACTACAGCCTGCTGGAACGCTCCGCCGAGGCCGAGGTGGTGCCGGCCTGCGAGCGGTTCGGCCTCGGGCTGCTGCCGTTCTTCCCGCTGGCCAACGGCCTGCTGACCGGCAAGTACAAGCGCGACCAGGCCCCGCCCGCCGGCAGCCGCCTCGCCGGAGGCGGCCGGTACGCCCAGCGCTTTGCCGCCGCCGACTGGGACACCATCGAGGCGATCGAGGCGTACGCGAACGAGCGGGGGCTGTCGATGCTCCAGGTGGCCATCGGCGGGCTGGCCGCCCTGCCGGCGGTGACCTCGGTGATTGCCGGCGCCACCACGCCCGAGCAGGTGCGCTCCAACGCGGAGGCGGGCGCGTGGCAGCCCACCGACGAGGACGTCGACGCCCTCCGCGCCATCCTCTGACCCACGTCGTCGCGCCCGCCCAGGCCCGGGCTGCCAGGGGTGGAACACCACGCACGTCTCCGACACTGGGAGGCAGCCCTGGTGTTCCACCCGTCCCCGTCACCCTTCCCCGCGCGGCCCGTCTCGGCCGGCTGCGGGGCGGTTGTCCCGTGGGCCTGCCGGGCGGGCGCTGGTTACCTGGCCGGGGGGAACGTGCGCCGGCGCGGGTGGAACGGGACGGCTGTCACCGTGGGCGGGTGACAGCCGTGCTGTTCCGCTCGTCGGCGCGTTCGCGCAGGGCGGCGGTGACGAGGCGTACCGTCCGGGTCCGGTGCCGGAGCACATCGTCGGCGGTGAAGCGGAGGACGATCCAGCCGGCCGCGCGCAGCGCGTTCAGCCGGGCGACATCCTGGCGGAAGTGGGCGCGCTCGCGGTGGTGGTCGCCGTCGTACTCGACCGCGACGCGCAGGGCGGGCCAGGCCAGGTCGACCCGACCGACGAACCGCCCCCGGGCGTCGCGCACGTCGTGCTGCGCCGTGGGTGGGGGCAGCCCGGCGTCGAGCAGGAGGAGCCGCAACCGGGTCTCCATCGGGGACTCGCTCAGCGGCTCGGCCAGCGCCAGCACCTCGCGCAGCAGCGGCAGCCCGGGCCAGCGGGGACGCGTCTCGGCGTACGCCCGCAGGGCCGGCAGCCCGACCACCCGGCGGTGCAGCAGGGCGTCGAGGGCGACGAGGGCCTCGTCGCGCGGCCCTCGTCGCGCGAGGTCGAACGCCGTACGCAGCGGTGTGGTGACCGGTAGGCCACCGAAGCGGGTCAGGTCGCTGGCCGGTAGCGCCGAGCGGGTGACGGCCAGTTGTGGGTGCGGGCGCAGCCGTGCCGGCCGAGAAAGAAGCACGCTGACCGCCGCGCCTCGGGGCAGCAGGTCGACGCCCCACAGGTACGCGGCGCTCGGCCCGGCGATCGCGGCACCGGCGGGCAGGAGCAGGGCGACCGCGTCGCACCAGAGCCGATGGTCGGCTGCGCGCAGGGCGTCCCGGTGCACGTACACGTCGGGGAGCAGGCGTTGCCAGGTCGGACCGCGCAGCATGGCGCGGGTCAGCAGCCCCTGCGTGATCGCGGTGCTGCCGCGGAACGGCAGGAAGGCGAGCCGGGGCGGGACCCGGGCGGGGGAGGGCATCCGGACAGCATCGCGTGACGGGCCGGTCACGCGCCGCCCCGATCGTCGGCTTCGGACGGTCGGTGTGAAATCCGCGTCCCGCCCTTGGCGGATCCGGTGATCCGTCGTACGGTGACACGCGCAAGTGACCCACGGGAGCCCGGTGCACCGGGCTGAGAGGGGGGCTGAGAGCCCCCGACCGTCGAACCTGATCCGGGTAATGCCGGCGCAGGGAGGAGTGTTGCCGTGCCGTCCCTTGGGCGACTGCATCTGATCACCGACACCCGACCCGGGCGGGATCCGCTGGCCGTGCTGCGGGCCGCCCTCCCCGTGGCCCGCGCCGAGCTGGTCGTGCAGGTCCGCGTCACCGACGACGCCACCGACCGGGAGGCGTACGACCTGGCCCGCCGGGTGGTCGCGCTCTGCGCGCCGTACGACGTCCCCTGCCTCGTCAACGACCGGCTGCACGTGGCGCTGGCGGTGGGCGCCGCCGGCGGGCACGTCGGCGCGGACGACCTGCCGGTCGGGGCGGCCCGCCGGGTGCTCGGCGCGACCGCCGTGCTCGGGGCCACCGCCCGCGAGCCGGGGACGGCCGCCGAGGCGGTCGCCGCCGGGGCCAGCTACCTGGGCGTGGGCCCCTGCCACGCCACGAGCACCAAGAGCGGCCTGCCGGCGCCGATCGGGCCGGCCGGGGTGCGCGCCGTCACCGCCGCCGTGGACGTACCGGTGGTCGCGATCGGCGGGGTGACCGCCGCGAACACGCCCGCGCTGCTGGCCGCCGGGGCGTACGGGGTGGCGGTGGTGGGGGCGCTGTCCGGGGCGGCCGAGCCGGCCCGGGCGACGGCGGAGCTGCTGGGAGCGCTGGGGTGCTGAGCCGGCCGGACGTCGCCGTGGTGGGGGCGGGACCGGTCGGGCTGGCGATCGCCTGGCGCTGCGCGGCGCGCGGCCTCCGGGTCGCCGTGCACGACCCCACCCCGGGCTCCGGCGCGTCGCACGTCGCCGCCGGGATGCTCGCCCCGGTCGCCGAGGCGTACTTCGGCGAGCACGAGCTGACCGGGCTGCTGACCGCCTCCGCCGCCCGCTGGCCGGCCTTCGCCGCCGAGCTGACCGCCGCCACCGGCGCGGACGTCGGCTACCGCACCGAGGGCACGCTGATGGTCGGGCTCACCGCCGACGACCTGGCCGAGGCGCGCCGGCTGTGGGCGTACCAGCAGGGTCTCGGGCTGCCGGTGACGCCGCTGCGCCCCTCGGCGCTGCGGGACCGCGAGCCGGCGTTGGCGCCCCGGGTGCGCGGCGGCGCGCTCGCCGCCACCGACCACCAGGTCGACCCGCGCCGGCTGGTGCCGGCGCTGCGCACGGCCGCCGAACGGGCCGGCGCCACGCTGGTGCCCGCCGCCGTGCGCCGGCTGTCCGACGTGGACGCGCGCGTCACGGTGGTGGCGGCCGGCTGCGGGGCGGCGGCCCTGACCGGGCTGCCGGTGCGGCCGGTGAAGGGCCAGGTGCTGCGGCTCCGCGCGTCCGGCGGCGGCGCGCCGGGCTTCCGGCACGTCATCCGGGGGTACGCCGACGGCGAGCACGTCTATCTCGTGCCCCGCGACAGCGGGGAGGTGGTGGTGGGCGCGACCGTCGAGGAGCGCGCCGACACCGACGTCTCCGCCGGGGCGGTGCTGCGCCTGCTCCGCGCCGCCGTCGACCTGCTGCCGGAGCTGGCCGAGTACGACCTCGTCGAGACCCTCGCCGGCCTGCGCCCCGGCACCCCGGACAACGCCCCGATCCTCGGCCCGCTGCCCGGCCGGCCGGGCGTGCTCGCCGCGACCGGGCACCACCGGCACGGCATCGTGCTCACCCCCGTCACCGCCGACCTGGTTGCCGACCTGGTGGTCACCGGTACGGCGGACCCGCTGCTCGCCCCCTTCACCCCGGACCGGTTCGCGCCGGCCGCCACCGCCGATCCGGCTGTCACCGCTGGGCAGGCCGGCACCGCTGGGCAGGCCGGCAGCGTCGGGCGGGCCGGCAGCGTCGGGCGGGCCGGCAGCGTCGGGCAGGCCGGCAGCGTCGGGCAGGCCGGCAGCGCTGGGCAGGCCGGCGGCGCTGGGCAGGCCGGCAGCGTCGGGCCGGTGGTCCGGGCCGCCGCCGACGACCGGTCCGGCGCCTACGCACCCGAGGAGGAGCACACGTGGAACTGACGGTGAACGGCGCCGGGCGCAGCCTGCCCGGCGGCTCGACCGTGGCGGACCTGGTCCGCGCGGTCACCGACCAACGGCGCGGCCTCGCCGTCGCGGTCAACGGGGAGGTCGTGCCGCGTACCGGCTGGCCGGCGACCGTGCTGCGCGACGGCGACCGGGTCGAGGTGCTCAGCGCCGCCCAGGGCGGGTGACGCGGTGAGCCTCGACCTGGGCGGCGTGCGCCTCACGTCCCGGCTGATCCTCGGCACCGGTGGCGCGGCCAACCTGCGCGTGCTGGAGGACGCGATCCGCGCCTCCGGCACCGAACTGGTCACCCTGGCCCTGCGCCGCGTCGACACCGCCCCCGGCACCGCCGGCGGGCTGCTGGACCTGCTCGACCGGTGCGGGGTGCGGCTGCTGCCGAACACCGCCGGCTGCTACACGGCGGGCGAGGCGGTCAAGGTGGCCCACCTGGCGCGGGAGGCGTTCGGCACCGACTGGGTGAAGCTGGAGGTGATCGGCGACGAGCGCACGCTGCTGCCCGACGGGGTGGAGCTGCTGCGCGCCGCCGAGGAACTCGTCGCGGACGGGTTCGTGGTGCTGCCGTACACGTCGGACGACCCGATTCTGGCGCGGCGGCTGGCCGACGTCGGCTGCGCCGCGGTGATGCCGGCGGGCGCGCCGATCGGCTCCGGGCTGGGCGTGTCGAACCCGCACCACATCCGGCTGATCCGGCAGAGCGTCGACGTGCCGGTGATCCTGGACGCCGGCATCGGCACCGCCTCCGACGCGGCGCTGGCGATGGAGCTGGGCTGCGACGCGGTGCTGCTGGCCAGCGCGGTCACCCGGGCCGCCGACCCGGTGGCGATGGCCACCGCGATGCGGTACGCGGTCGAGGCGGGGCGGCTCGCGTACGGGGCGGGCCGGATCGCCCGTCGCTTCCACGCCCTGGCATCCACCCCCGACGACGGACGGCCGGACCTGTGACCCGCCCCGGTCCCGTTCCGGCGGATCCTGGTGCGGAAGCGCCCCTGGCGGGGCCGTTTCCTACCAGGATTCCGCGTGGGCCGTCCGGCGTCGTTCTGCTGACCGACCGGTGGCAGGCGGGGCGGCCGTTGACCGAGGTGGTCGCCGGGGCGGTGGCCGGGGGAGTGCGGTGGGTGGTGCTGCGGGAGAAGGACCTGCCCCGCGCCGACCGCGTCGCCATCGCCGCCGGCCTGCGTTCGATCCTCGCCGAGGCGGGCGGCACCCTGGTCGTCGCCGGGCTCGACCCGCTCGACGGGGACGCGGTGCACCTGCCGTCGGCCGGCCCGTACCCGCCGCCGCGTCTCGGCCTGGTCGGCCGCTCCTGCCACAGCCGCCCCGAGCTGGCCCGATTGACCACCGAGGACTACGCGACCCTGTCGCCGGTCTTCTCCAGCCGCACCAAACCCGGCTACGGTCCACCGCTACGTCCGGACGGGCTGCGGGAACTGATCGAGGCCAGCCCCGTGCCGGTCCTCGCGCTGGGCGGGGTGGAGACCCCGGAGCACCTGCACGCCTGCGCCGCGGCCGGAGCGGCGGGAGTGGCGGTGCTCGGCGCGATCATGCGCGCCGACGACCCGACAGAGGTCGCCGCTACGCTCACCGCCGCCTTCCGGTCGACGGTCTCCTCGCCGCCGCGTACCGCGGAGGACCGCGCGGAGGTCTCCGGTACGGGGCTGCGGCCGACCGTGCCCACGGAGGGATCAAGCTTGACCGCCCGGAGTGGGCACGGTCGGCCGCAGCCCCCCAGCGCCACCATGCCGCGGTCCCCGACCCCAACCATCCTGGGGGGCCGATGACACCCACCACCGTGCTCACCATCGCCGGCTCGGACTCCGGCGGCGGAGCGGGCATCCAGGCCGACCTCAAGGTCTTCGCCGCCCTCGGCGCGTACGGCACCAGCGTGATCACCGCGGTCACCGCGCAGAACACGAGGGGCGTCGACGCCGTCCTGCCGCTGCCGCCGCGCACGGTCACCGAGCAGCTCGACAGCGTGCTCGCCGACTTCGCCGTGCGGGCCGTCAAGACGGGCATGCTGGGCACCCCGGCCATCGCCGACGCGGTCGCCGACGCCGCCCGGGACGGTCGGCTGCCGCACCTCGTCGTCGACCCGGTGCTCGTCGCCACCAGCGGACACCGACTGGGCACGGTCGCCGCAGCCGAGCGGTTGCTGCCGTACGCCCGGGTGGCGACGCCGAACTGCGCGGAGGCGGCGGTCCTCCTCGGACGCCCGGTGACCACGGTCGAGGAGATGGTGGCCGCCGCCGAGGCGCTGGCCCCCGGCGGGCCGGAGCACGTGGTGGTGACCGGCGGCGACGTGGACTCCGACGGCGAGGCGGTCGACGTGCTGCACGGCGACGGGGTCACCACGCTGCTCCGCGCGCCCCGGGTCGCCACCCGGCACAACCACGGCACGGGGTGCTCGTTCTCGGCGGCCGTCGCCGTCCGGCTGGCGCTGGGCGACCCGGTGCCGACGGCGGTCGCCGCCGCCAAGGAGTACGTCTTCCGCGCGCTGACCGGCGGGCGGGACTGGGAGTTGGGCGCGGGACGCGGCCCGCTGGACCACTTCGGGTGGTCCGCATGAGCACAGGGGAGGCTGTCGTGCAGGCACGTCGCAAGGTCCATGTGGAGGGGTCCCGGCCGGATGTCCGGGTGCCCTTCGCCGAGGTGGAGTTGACCGGCGACAACGCGCCGGTCCGGCTCTACGACACCTCCGGGCCCGGGTCCGACCCGGAGGTCGGGCTGCCGCCGTTGCGCGGGCCGTGGATCGCCGAGCGCGGGGACGTGGCCCCGGTGCGCGGCGCGGGCACGCCGCTGGCCGGGGCGTACGGGAAGCGCCCGACGCAGCTCGCGTACGCCCGGGCGGGAGTCGTCACGCCGGAGATGGAGTTCGTGGCGATCCGGGAAGGCATGGCGCCGGAGTTCGTCCGGGACGAGATCGCCGCCGGGCGGGCGGTGCTGCCGCTCAACGTCAACCACCCCGAGTGCGAGCCGGCGATCATCGGCAAGGCGTTCCTGGTCAAGGTGAACGCCAACATCGGCACGTCGGCGGTCACCTCCTCGGTCGCTGAGGAGGTGGAGAAGCTGACCTGGGCGACCCGGTGGGGCGCGGACACGGTGATGGACCTGTCGACGGGCAGGCGGATCCACGAGACCCGTGAGGCGATCGTGCGGAACTCGCCGGTGCCGATCGGCACCGTGCCGATCTACCAGGCGCTGGAGAAGGTCGGTGGCGACCCGGTGAAGCTGAGCTGGGAGGTGTTCCGGGAGACCGTCGTCGAGCAGGCCGAGCAGGGCGTCGACTACATGACGGTGCACGCGGGGGTGCTGCTGCCGTACGTGCCGCTGGCGGTGGACCGGGTCACCGGGATCGTGTCGCGGGGCGGTTCGATCATGGCCGCCTGGTGCCTGGCCCACCACGAGGAGAACTTCCTCTACACGAACTTCGCCGAGCTGTGCGAGATCCTGGCCCGCTACGACGTGACGTTCTCGCTCGGCGACGGGCTGCGCCCCGGCTCGATCGCGGACGCCAACGACGAGGCGCAGTTCGCCGAGCTGCGCACCCTGGGCGAGTTGACGAAGGTCGCCTGGGAGCACGACGTCCAGGTGATGATCGAGGGCCCGGGACACGTGCCCATGCACAAGATCAAGGAGAACGTGGACCTCCAGCAGGAGTGGTGCCACGAGGCGCCGTTCTACACGCTCGGCCCGCTGACCACGGACATCGCCCCGGCGTACGACCACATCACCTCGGCGATCGGCGCCGCCATGATCGGCATGTTCGGAACCGCGATGCTCTGCTACGTGACCCCGAAGGAGCACCTCGGGCTGCCGGACCGGGACGACGTGAAGGCCGGCGTGATCGCGTACAAGATCGCGGCGCACGCGGCCGACCTGGCCAAGGGGCACCCCGGCGCGCAGGCGTGGGACGACGCGCTCTCCAAGGCGCGGTTCGAGTTCCGGTGGGAGGACCAGTTCAACCTTTCGCTGGACCCGGAGACCGCGCGGTCGTACCACGACGCGACCCTGCCCGCCGAGCCGGCGAAGACGGCCCACTTCTGCTCGATGTGCGGGCCGAAGTTCTGCTCCATGAAGATCACCCAGGAGCTCAAGGAGTACGCGGCGCGCGGCATGAAGGACAAGTCGGAAGAGTTCGTCTCCTCGGGCGGCCGGGTCTACCTGCCGCTGGCCTGACCCGAAGCGGGGGGGCCCCCCCCCGGGGGGGGGGGGGGGGCCCCCCGCGGGGGGGGGGGGGGGGGCGCGCCGGGGGGGGGCGGGGGGCCCCCCCCCCCCCCCCCCCG